>NZ_BAABWR010000006.1:0-219159 GCF_040370605.1 Aliiglaciecola sp. NS0011-25 | reverse complement strand
GTTTTTCAAAATTCATCTTCATCCAATGAAATTTGCATATCTGCAAATAACTCAATGATATCTTCTCGCTCAATTCTACGCATTTTTAAAACGTACATTATTTGTAAAAGTAAATCAGCACCCAAAATTCCTTTGTTCACTTTATTGCGCAAATTATCAGCACTTTGCGTAATGCCAATAGTATTTAATCTGTCACTGAGATCTTGGTATTTGACTCCGCGCTTAGACATTTCAGCCTTAATGATACGTTGCACTACTTGTCGCCAGTTTGCGTTATGTTGTTTTTCTGTCACGTTCCACCCAATCAAAATAAACCAATTTGTGAATTATAATTTACAAAAATAAATTATACTAGCCAAATAAGTAAAATAAAGTTTGACTTTAAAAATCATTTATCAGTACAATCCGACCCGTTGCGAAAAAACTTACAATTCATTTTGAACTGATCATGTTTTTTCGTTTACAAAGGTAACATACTATAGTCATTACACTGACAGGAGAGTAGGCATATGACTTGGGACCTTGATCAACTTGAGACCCTTTTATCAAAAAACGACAACATTGTTGTCACCCGGGAAGACAATTGTTTATTGATCGGAAATGGTGATGGTTTAGACGCATGGTTGGCGCTCAGTGGAGAGCAGATCATTATCGAATCCATTTTATTTTCAAGTTCAGAAGTCAAAGATAAAGCAGCTTTGAACGAAGAAATATTAAAAACACATATGTTGTTTCCATTAACAACGATTGGAATATCCCAAGTTGCTGAGCAAGACTATTACACTGCATTTGGTGCATTAAGTTCACAATCTAAAGCAGAGAGCATTCAAATTGAATTAGATGCCTTATTCCACAATGTGGCTGCATTTTTAGACGCTTATCAAGAACATTTGCACTAAACATTTAGGTATTTTGGAGAAGATTATGTCGGTTTGGAGAAAGTTAATTACAGCTGTTAAAGGTGGCGCAACTGAAGCTGCTCAATCCGTTGTAGACAGTCAGGCCATTCGAATTCTTGAACAAGAAATTCGTGATGCAAAAGAAGAATTGCGTAAATCAGATCATGCTCGCACGCAAATTCTGGCAAAATGTAAATTGGCAAAACAAAAGGTTGATAGCCTGAAAGTATCAATCGGACAATATGAAGAGCATGCCCGCAAAGCGGTAGAATCGGATCGTCAACTGGCGTTAGATTGTGCTCAAAAAGTAGCGGATTTAACTGCAGAGATGGAAACAGAGCAAGAGTTTCTTGATCAATTTACGCAATCAGAAAAACAACTTGCCACAAACATTAATCAGGCCAAAGACAACCTGAAGCGTTTAGAACAACAAGTTGACATGGTTAAGGCTACTGAGTCAGTTCAAAAAGCACAAGTTGCGGTTTCCTCCAGACACATGGGTGCAAACAGTAAAATGAAAACCGCTACTGAATCGTTAAGTCGTATTCAAGATAAGCAGAAGTTACGTAGTGCTGAACTAGAAGCGGCTGAAGAGCTTGCCTCAAGTGATTCGACTACGGACTTAGAAAAACGCTTAGCGGAAGCTGGAATTCAGGGCGGGAAAAGCTCTGCCGATGACGAACTTAAACGCATTTTAGGCCAATAAATTGGTCAGTTTCTAAATGTTATTAGTACTTAAAGTTCGCAAAGTACTCACTCGAGTTTTTTCGGAGATGCGCTGGTACACTATTGTACTGGCGCTTTTGTTTTATGCACTAAGCACATGGATTTTACTTTATGTGTCTGGTGAAGATGCCCTTCTCAACGTTAATGATTTCATATATTGGTTAGTTGTGACCGGTTCGACTGTTGGTTACGGCGACATGTCGCCCGTTACGAGCGCTGGTAAATATATTGTTTCCTTTTATGTTATCCCCTTAGGTTTGAGTATTTTCGCCTTAGTCTTAGGCCGAGTCGCAGCTTGGGTTTCTATGCAATGGCAAAGAGGAGTGAAAGGTTTGAAACCATTAGATCTTGAAAACCATGTTCTGGTAATTGGCTGGAACGGTCATCGCACGATTCAACTACTTAACTTGTTGCTAAAAGAACGTGCAGAAACAGAAAATAAGCCAGAAATTGTTTTATGTGTCAAAGCGGACATAGACAATCCGATGCCAGACAAAATCGAATTTATTAAAGTTATCTCATTCAATAATGATAAAGAAATGGATCGGGCCTGTGTAGACAAGGCGGCGGTCATTGTCATGGATAACGAAGAAGATGATGTCACTATGACAACGTCTTTGTATTGTAGTAAACGAAATGAGAACGCCCATTTATTGGCTTACTTTAAAGATGAAAGCTTAGTCGACTTATTGCAAACCCACTGCCCTAATGTTGAATGTACTCCTAGCGTAGCGGTTGAAATGTTGGCTAAGTCAGCATTCGATCCTGGCTCAAGCTTATTGCAACACGACTTGTTGACAGTACAAGAAGGACAGGCACAGTTTTCGATGGAAGTGCCTGACTCAGTTCAGAACCTGTCTGTTGAAAAATTATTTGTCGTCCTTAAACAAAAATACAACGCTACCTTTATTGGTTTTGTTGAGCCAAGTATTCCCGCCAAAGTTACGTTAAACCCAGACTTCAATGTGGCAATCTTGCCAAAATACAAATTATTTTATATTGCTGAACAACGTATCAGAGCCCTTGATTGGCAATTGTTTACTGAATAAAAACAGCAGTTTAGATTCTACGGAGAAATCATGTTTTCAAAATGGTTTACTAAAAAGAGTGATAATTCTGACATAAAAGCGCCCGAAATTATGGGCTTATATTTAGGTGGCTCTTTTGAACTTGACGACTTAAAACTCAAACTTATCGAACCTGAATTAGTCATTGAAGGTGCGGCTAGACAGCATTTAATTCAGGCTGTCGGCGAAGCTCACTTAGATACCGGTGGCAAGATATTACGATATTACACTGACGATGACGCTTTTTTACAGGTTGTTTTAGACGGTGGTGACACAGAAAATCACATTACCGATGTGAAGTTATGGTACTTTTATGAAACACAAACCGTTGGTACTGATAACCAATGGAGAGATTTGATTGAACGTCAGATTTCTCAGCCCCATTACCAAATCGAAAACAACACTTATAGTCGAGTATGGAACGCCGTAGGAGATGAGTCTCCCCCCGTGGCAATGACTGAAAAAACCTTCGAGCTTGATGGTGATACAAGTCAAACGGATCAATTTGTGATGTTATACGAACGGCAAATCGGCAACGAAAGCTACGAAACTTTGTTGGTTTGTGCAGAAGAAAAAATTGTAGATAATAACCATGATCGCTGCCTAGTTATCAGCACTGGGTTCGATGTCTTGCCTGCCGATATTAAAATAAACGGTTAGCAAATCTAAATTTATATAGAAAAGGAAAAATCGATGGACATTTTATTGGAATCAATAGCCGGATTGGGTAACTTTACAATTTATTTCGTGGTCTCAATAGTGCTTCTATTTCTATTTAAAATTGTGTACGCATGGGTAACCCCCCACGATGAATGGAAACTGGTAAAGGAAGAAAAAAACACCGCTGCCGCTATCGGTTTTGGTGGCGCTATAGTCGGCTTTAGTATTGCCCTTTCTGGCGCTGTTACCAACTCGGCATCGCAATTTGATTTCGCTATTTGGGGTGTCATCGCTCTAGTGGCACAAGTTTTAGCTTTTCTTTTGTTGCGTTTCACTTTTATGCCCGCAATTGCTGAACGAATTGATAATCAAGAAGTGTCTGCTGGAGTAATGTTAGCCTCAATGTCAATTGGTGTTGGTTTACTCAATGCGGCTTGTATGACCTATTAGGAGACACGAGCATGACACGTAAACGCAGTGAACATATTAATTTGAGCAGAATGCGTAAGCATTTTTCAGTCAAGCCTTTGGCGATTGGCGTAGCCTCTGTTTTTTTAGCCGCTTGTACGAATAGCCGTCAAGAAGCAACAATATACAAAGATGCCCAAGATTGTGCGAATGATAACCCTGAACAAGCGCAAATTTGTCAAACAGCCTATCAAGAAGCGCTGGCGGAAGCTGAGCGCACAGGCCCTAAATATAACACCGAACAAGATTGCGAAGGCGAATTTGGCCCGAATCAATGTCAACGGATAGAACGCAGTTCGGGGTCCTTTTTTATGCCGTTTATGGCAGGTTATATGTTGAGTAACTTGCTCTCACCTAATCGTTATCAATATCAACCTATGTTTACCTCCTATTCACCTTACTCTTCATATCGTTATCGATGGATTGGTGCCGGTGGATACGATTATGGCGACTTGCGTAAACGTAACTACAAAGTCAGACCCGACGCATTTAAGCCTAAACCGGCCGTCACGCGAACAATAAAACGAGGTGGATTTGGTAGTTCTGTGCGGGCTAAATCAAATTGGGGCAGTAAGAGCAGCTCCAAAGGTGGTTGGGGCGGTTAATTCCCCTTTCATTCATTAATCACAGCAATAGAGTCCTGATGTTCAGAATACCAAGTGAGCCCCGCAAAAACTGGCAACAAAAAGCCAAGGAATTTGGCTTTTCGTTCCACAGTATGTACGGCGAACCCTACTGGGATGAGTCAGCTTATTATCAGTTCAATTTGCAGCAAATAGAAAAAGACTTGGAAGACCCCACAGTCGAAATTCATCAAATGTGCTTACAAGTTGTAGACAAAGTGGTGAATAGTGACGCTTTATTGTCAGCTTTTAAAATCCCAGAAGCATTTTGGCAAGGGCTTAAAGATTCTTGGCGCAATCATGATCCCTCTTTATATTCACGACTGGATTTTGCATATGATGGCAGTGGCCCTGCCAAGCTTTATGAAAATAATGCAGACACACCTACCAGCTTATATGAATCAGGATTCTGGCAGTGGTTGTGGTTACAAGATTTGGTGGATGGCAATCGCATATCTCGCCATGCTGATCAATTTAATTCTTTGCAGGAAAAGTTAATTTGGCGATTAAATGAAATTGCTAAACATTATCAAACCAAGCATATCCACTTTGCCTGCTGTCAGGACACAATAGAAGACAGAGGCACTGTTCAATATTTGCAAGACTGTGCCGCAGAATCTGGACTCAAAGCGCCTTTTGTATTTATCGAAGACATTGGATTGGGTGAGTCGGGCCGTTTCACAGATTTAAAGAATAATGAAATAGATACCTTGTTTAAACTGTATCCTTGGGAATTTATGCAGCGCGAGGAGTTTGGTGACTTTGTGGAAAGCTCCCAAACTAATTGGATCGAACCTTTATGGAAAAGTATTCTGTCGAACAAAGCGCTAATGCCTATGTTATGGAAGATGTTTAAAGGTCACCCAAATTTGCTGCCTTCTTATTTCGAAGATGAATTACATCTATGTGATCACCAGCGAATTGTAAAAAAACCCATTTTTTCTCGTGAAGGTGCAAACGTCAGTGTGATTGAAAAAGGACAACAGATTATTCATGCCGACGGCCCTTATGGCGAGGAAGGATTTATTTACCAAGCATTCCATCCACTGCCTAAATTTGACAACAACTTCACATTGATTGGCTCCTGGTTAGTTAATGATAAAGCCGCTGGAATTTCTGTTCGAGAAGATACTTCGGTTATTACCCAAGATATGTCCCGTTATCTACCACATATTATTTTAGGATAAGTCGAATGGGCTCAAAAACAACGGCTTTAGCATCCCAGTTGAAATTTGTTTTGTACTTGATGCTATTTTTTGCCGTGATAGAAGGCATCAATATCCTATTTGGCCGCAGTCTAAATATTTATGGGATATACCCACGTGAACTGATTGGCTTACGGGGAATTATTTTTAGTCCATTTTTACATGGCAATTTGAGCCATTTTGCATCCAATATTATCACTTTAGGCATATTTAGTTTGCTCGTCATGCAGTACGGTAAAAAAACCTATATAACTGTCAGCATCTATTTAATGTTAAGTATTGGTGTGTTGGTGTGGTTGTTCGCTCGCCCTGCTATGCACATTGGGGCTAGTGGGATAATTTACGGTTATTTTGGATTTTTAGTTTTAGGGGGGCTAATATCAGGTCGCATAAAACTCATTATAATTTCACTAATAGTAGGCTTTTTCTATGGAGGCCTAATATTTGGTGTAATTCCCTCAAACGCTTTTGTGTCATGGGAATCTCACTTATTCGGATTTATCGCGGGGTTATGCGCGGCTAAATTATGGGCAAAAAAACGCTAATCACAATAAAAGGTCGCTTTACGTTTAATGCCTATGAAAACCATAGTGGATTGATTGCGAGTTCGATATACTGACAACAGTTAAATTTATTTTAAAGATTTTATGAATAAGCCAACAGCAAACGAGTCAACTCAAAATACGAAAAAAAACCCGCCACAAAATAACGGGTTTTTAGGTAATCTTGCGTTCAATATTGTTATTCCAGTATTGATTTTGTCGTATCTCAGTGGTGAAGAATATTTGGGACCCGCATTAAGTGTGGTTTGCGCTTTGGCATTTCCTATTGGATACGGTATATGGGACTTAAAAAAATCTGGAAAAGTAAACGGTTTTTCCATTCTTGGCATTATCAGTGTCATACTTACCGGTGGTATCACCTTGTTGAAACTTCCCGCCGAATACATTGCGATTAAAGAAGCGGCTATCCCGGGCATTTTAGGTATTGCGGTTTTAATTTCCCAATATACCAACCGGTCGTTAGTTAAAATTCTTATCCTTAATGAAAATGTGATCAATTGGAATGCATTAGACGAGGCATTGGAGAAAAAACAAAATACCGCATTATTTAATCGAAAAATAACCATCAGTTCTTATATCGTCGCCGCTTCGTTTTTTGTTTCATCCTTTCTCAATTACATATTGGCGAAAATCATCTTAGTCAGCGAGCCTGGCACAACCGCATATACTGAAGAGTTAGGGCGCATGACTGCGCTAAGTTATCCAGTGATCATGGTGCCAAGTTTAATTATGCTTTTTTCCGCTTTGGCCTATTTAATTGTACAAATGAAAAAGTTAACCGGTGAAGATTACTTGTCTTTCATTCAAGAAGAAGGTTAATTGATTAAACGTTAAAAATTTGGTGGTGCAATGATTAAGATTGAAGCGCTATCTAAGTCTTACCAAGACGGAAAGCAATTAACCTCTGTTTTAGACAATCTAAATTTAACTATTGCTCCTAAGCAACAAATTGCAATTACTGGCGAGTCTGGTTCTGGTAAGTCAACACTGCTGCATTTGTTGGCTTGTTTAGACAAACCAGATACAGGCTCGATAATAGTTAACCAGCAAAATATCTGTTTATTCTCCTCTAAGGCTAGTGATGCCTATCGACAAAAATCTATCGGCATTGTTTTCCAAAAATTCAACCTCATTGAATGTTTATCGGTTTGGGAAAATGTGTGTTTTCCTGCTCGTTTAAACCAAAATTTAGATGAAAAATATCTGCTTAGTCTGTTGGAGGAGTTAGGCATTGCGAAGCAACGCCATAAAATGCCCATGGATTTGTCTGGAGGTGAGCAGCAACGAGTAGCCATCGCCAGAGCTTTGTCTCATAAACCACAACTAATATTAGCCGATGAACCCACTGGTAATCTTGACGACAAAAATAGCGACAAAGTAGCTAATTTACTGTTATCACTGTGTTCTTTGCACAACGCTATGCTGGTTATGGTTACTCACAGCCATAAACTGGCCAAGCAAGCCCACCTCCACTATCACTTGAGCGACAAAAAGCTAACCCTTCAAGCTAATGATTAAATTAATTCATGCTGTATTGTGGGTGATCCTAAAAAGCTATCGATTGCAAAGATATCGAATTTTTACTGTATTGTTAGCAATCATTATCGGATGTGCTGGTTTCTCTTCTGTTCTAGTCATAAATGAGACCGCCAAACGCAGTTACAACGATGCAAACCTGCCGTTGTTTGCAGACGTACACTACGCGATTTATGCCAAGCAAGGAGCGTCAATTTCCAAGGCAGATTATGCCAATTTACGGAAAAGTGGACACCGAAATATAGTTGCGCTATCGCGCATGGAAGTTGAGGCGATAGATAACAGCACCCTAGTTTTTATTGGAATCGATTATTATGCGCTAATGAGCTTAAACAACGGGCATTTGAATTCCAATTCGTCCGAGGATTCCATTGGGTGGTTTTCTCCAAATATAAAATTCATGCTTCACCCCGAGTATGCTAAGCAATTAATTGCCAAAAAAGTACTCTCCTCAGATAATTATTTAACACTCAATTCTCAGCTATCAATAGGCCCTATTAGCCAGATAAAAACTGCGGGGTTAAATAATCAAATTGTCAGCGACATTGAAACCTTATTTAACCAATTCGATAACAAGACGATTTCTTATCTGTTGGTTGTGGGAAATTATGACGACAAACGGCCTCCGCCAATTAAGCTGCCAACACATCTAAAATTAGTCAAATTAAAGACTGCAGAAGACGCTAACCAACTGACTGCCAGCTTTCACCTTAACCTGTTCGCGATGGGACTACTCATGTTCGTGGTGTGCATGTTTGTAGTGTTAAATGCGTTAAATTTATTAATGATTAAACGCGTACCCATGTTCAAGATTTTAAGACAACAGGGGGTGCCAGTATCAGCCGTGTTTATCGCTAGCATCATTGAAATGTTGGGTTTAGCCGTGATTTGCAGTGCTATAGGCGTAATCTTAGGGATCGAAATATCGCAATGGTTATCGCCTGCGGTAAACCAAACTCTTGAGAGCTTGTATGATGTAAAAGTAGGTTTTCAGACATTTTCTTGGTTCACTTTATATTTGCAAGTTTTGCTAGCCAGCATTATTGGTTTAAGCCTCGCCGCAGCCTTGCCCTTGCGTTTGGTTAATCATCAAATAGGCTCAATAAGTGCTTCAACTCCACGAACAAATAATGAGAACAAATGGTTAGCATTTTCACTCATATCAATTTTAATCAGCATATTGGTTTATTTTAGCGACGCAGACATATTTGGTTCGTTTGTGATTATTGCTTTGTTGATAATCAGTGGCTGTTTCATGGTTTTGTTTATATTACCCAAGTTACTTTCGGTGGTTATTCGGCTAATTCCTCATAAAATGCCGACTTTACGTTGGAGTTTGGCGGACGCAAAACGCGTTTCAAACAAAAGTAGCATTGCTTTTTGTGCCTTTTTTATCGCTGTAGCGGCAAATGTTGGTATGAATTTAATGGTCAACAGTTTTCGAGTTGCAACGGATTCATGGATAACCCAACGTCTCAATGCCGATGGCTACATTTATACTAAGAATACAGACCAAGTTATCTCCTTAATTAAACAAAACTACCCTACTGTTAACCCCGTTATTCGGCAGCAAGAAACGGCAAGCTATCAAGGGAGTCCAATTCAAATTCGCTCCTATCCAAGTAATGTTGAGCACCAAAAAGCGTTGTTATTTGAACGTTCTTTATCTGCACCTTGGAACACCTTTATCGATGGTAACGGCATTTTTATTAATCAACAGTTTGCCCTTTCAAAGCAACTTAAATTAGGGCAAAAAATAGAGATATCTCGGCGTGATAATTCTAAGTTATCGATGCAAGTTGTTGCTATCTACTATGATTATGGTAATCCCAAACCACAGGCATTCATTTCTGAGGATTTAATAAAAGATCAATTAATCGGCCGACACGTGATCGCCTTATTCAATCAAGCACCTGATCAATCTTGGTTGGCTGAACTGAAAAAGCGAATAGCAATGCAAATTCCAGAAGCACAAATCATGGAAACACAGGAAGTGCTGAAAACATCAATGCAAACATTCGATAGCACATTTGTGGTGACCCAAAGCCTCAATATCATCACCCTATTGGTCGCTGCTTTTTCATTAGCATCTTCCCTTAGCGTGATAGATTTTGACAATAAACCTCAGCGCGCTTTAATCCGCTCTTTAGGCATCCCAACCCTTCGAATTTTAATCCTCACGCTGTTTCAATACACTGTGTTGTGTTTGTTCATTTGTGCTCTGGCGATACCATTTGGCATTTTACTTAGCTGGCTACTGATCCACCTTATCAATGTACAAGCTTTTCACTGGTCTTATCCTTTGATTATTGAATTAAAAACGATTGTACAGCTAGTTTGTTCCAGTTTGGCTGTCGTGCTATTCGTTGTTGTTTTACCTGCAGCTAAGGCAATATTGAAGCCACCTATTGAGGATATAAAATGGCTAAATGGATAAGACTGCTGAACGTAATACTATTAACAAGCCTAGTATTAACTGCCTGCTCGGAAGCTGATAAACCTTCTTCTGGCATGTATGGAGGCTTACTAAACCAAGAAAACTTTTCCAGCGCAAAAGCCCATACAGAATTAAAAATTAAATTTCCGCAAGATCATTTAAGCCATCCAGAATTTGCCATTGAATGGTGGTACTTAACCGCTAACCTGTTTGACCAGCAAGGAAATCAATATCCGCTGCAGTGGACGCTATTCCGTTTTTCAGGGGGGGTTACCGATTCTAACTGGAGCGATGGGCAACTATATATGAGCCATGGGAAATTAAGCTCTAAAACCGATGATTGGTTTGAAGAGGTGTTCGCCCGAGGAGGCGTTGGTAATGCAGATGTTTCGTTAGCAGCGAATTCTAACGCTTTTACGGCGTATTTAGATGACTGGCAATGGCGTTCAGAATCAGCAGATTTATTTCCAGCCACATTGAATTTTAACCTCAATGAAGACGTTAATATAAGACTCACAATGAAAGCAAGTGGTCCTTACGTTTTGCACGGTGAAAATGGTTACAGTATTAAGCTTAGTAACCATCAGCACGCCTCAATGTATTATAGTCAGCCATTTATTGATATTACTGGAGTGATCGAGTTACCCACCGCAAAAATTGAAGTTTCTGGGCAAGGTTGGTTCGATCACGAATGGAGTGCAGGCCTGTCAGATCAGGCAACCGAAGGCTGGGACTGGTTTTCATTGCATCTACAAGATGGTCGTAAACTTATGTTGTATCAGGTTCGTCATGGGCAATTGAGGAATTCCTGGTTCGGCAGTTTAATAAGTTCAAATGGAGATAAAACTCACCTAACTGAACAAGATATTGTCGCTTCAATTAATGGCTACTCAGAAATTGATGGTGTGAAAATACCTCTCAATTGGTCGATATCCTTACCCCAATACCAAATTGATATTCGCGTTTCAGCATTTAAAAAGGACCAATATAATCGTGGCATGTTTCCCTATTATGAGGGAGCAGTGTCAATTGAGGGCAGTCATAAGGGGTTAGGGTTTATGGAGTTAACAGGGTATTAGCAGCCAAATCAGGAAAGCGACTTGACTGCTAACTTTGCCAATTGATGACTATTCAGATTGCATTAATTCAAAAATAACTTTTGGAATATCAGTATTGTCCATATGACCATGGAAGTGTTCTTTTCCTGCGCCCATAGCAAAAATTTGAACATCCACGGCAGTATGACCCGAGCTAGTCCAACCTGAGTTTGAACGAATATCCATCAATTTTTTAAGCTGAACATAAAGTGCTTTACTGTTTTTCAAATCCGCTTTTTGCAAAAGTGACTTTTCAGTTTCATTCAGTTCAAAACCCAACCCTGCTTCTGCGGTGTCTAACGGTGTTTCACTATTTGCCATTGATTTTGCCAAAGAGCTTAGAGACTGTGTCAGATTTTTTAACGGATCAGGATTCCATTGATAGTTGCCATTAGCTGCAATTGTAAAACCACCAGTACTATGATCGGCAGTCACCACCACTAAGGTATCTGGATTCTCTTGAACATATTGTTCTAACCATTCCAGAGTTAACGCCAAGTCATGCATCTCTGCCATAGCAGATGCAATATCATTTGAGTGTCCAGCCCAATCAACCTGACTACCTTCTACTAATAAAAAGTAACCTTTATCGTTAGTTAACTGTTTAACCGCTGTTTTCACCAATGCAGGTAGACGCTGTTTTCCTGGCATATCCAGGGCCCAAGGCATGCCTTCATCGCCAAATAGTCCAATAACAGGTCCAGGTTTAAGGGAAGTTAGTTGCGCTAAATCATCAATATATTGATAACCCGCCGATTGAAACTGCTCAACTATATTACGATCATCACGAATAAAGTATTTCCAACCACCACCTAACATTACATCTAGTGCAAATTGACCATTCACTTTGTCGTCAAAATAACTGTCTGCTATTGCATCGTAGTTGCGGCGACTTTCATTGTGCGCTGCAAAAGAGGCTGGGGTTGCATGATTAATTTGTGATGTCACAGCGACACCTGTTTTTAAGCCATTCATACGAGCTTGTTCAAGTACCGTTTTAACCGATTTTTTGTTCTCATCCACAGCGATGGCGCCGTTATATGATTTCACTCCAGCAGACAAAGCGGTAGCACCTGCAGCGGAGTCGGTTACATAACCACTTACTCTAGCCGGATAAGTGCTCGCCATCCCAACTAAATGTCGGTCAAAGACCGTTGGTTCAATGACTGGCGAAGACTTTTTGTCTGCAAAATAACGATATGCTGTGGTGTACGCAGGCCCCATGCCGTCGCCAACTACCATTATAATGTTTTTAGGTTTTTCTTGACTAGCTTGCGCTACAGAAACAAACAGCAATAATGTAAAAACCGAAAGCCACTTCATTCTATCTCCAAAGGTTAGTAAAAATAATTTCAGGGGAAATGATACGTGAAATTTTATCTGGATAAACCGATTTCTTGTATTTTCACTAAACTTAACAACAGTGTGATCTACAAGGGTAAAAAATCATAACAAAAAATCACAAAAGTAAATTGCAGAGCCATTGAAGATAAATATCTATTTGGACTCTTGAAGTTTTTCTCGCATCCGTTGTTGAACCACATTTACGAGTAAATCCGGCTGAAACTTTGAAATAAAACGGTTACATCCCACTTTTTTAACCATCGCCTCATTAAAGCTGCCACTGAGTGAGGTATTTAAGGCAATAAATAAATCACTCATTCGCTCGTCTTGTCTCACTTCTGCGGTCAAGCGATAGCCATCCATTTCGGGCATTTCAGCATCAGTAAACATCATTAGAATCTGGTCTGTTACCTGTTTACCACTGTTTGCCCACTCTCGCAGCAGGTTCAACGCCATCAAACCATCACTGCGCTCTATAATATTAATACCCAACTGTTTTAACGTATCGCGAATTTGAAGACGGGCGGTAGAAGAGTCATCAACAACTAAAACTGTTTGCCCGTTTAAATGTTTCAGCACATCTTCATCTAATATTTCTTCAGAAATGTAAGTGTCATATTCGATGATTTCAGCAAGTACTTTTTCAACATCAATAATTTCGACAAGTTCTTTATTGCCATTTATTTCAATTTGCGTAATTGCTGTTAAATAATTATTTTTTCCAACTGTAGTTGGTGGGGCTTGAATATTACCCCACGACGTATTAACTATATTAATTACATCTCCAATCAGAAAACCTTGCACAGTTCGGTTGTATTCAGTAATGATTACATTTTGGTTAACAATATCTGTTGAATCTGGCAACTTTATTGATTTGCGTAGATCAATAATGGGAATAGACTTTCCCCGATAATTAGTCACCCCTTTTAAATTCCCGTGGCTACCAGGCATTTGATGCATCATGGGGACAGTAATCACTTCCTTTACTTTAAATACATTAATTGCAAATGTGTGCCTTGAACCTAATTTGAACATGAGCAATTCCAGTCGGTTTTCACCAACTAATTGAGTGCGCTGATCAACGGACGCTAAAATTCTGCTCATAAAATCTTAAAACTACTAAGTGATAAACGAAAGAATAACGCGAAACCAGCACATAAGGGAGTAAATAAACCACTAGCGGCAATTTAAAAGTCACTTTTTTGAGCTTATCAACGATGAGGTGAATTTACTTTACCCTTTGAATTCTAAGGAAATACAAACCAACATTCACAATATCTATTTCGAAAATCATTATTATACGTTTTTTTTATTATCCATGTGAGGCTAGGATAATTGCATCGACACAAAACAATAATCAGGTGAATCGATACCAGTCGTCTAGATGTGTTCAGAATAATTATGCACTAGGCCTCAGTTCCCTACACATGTAATAGAAATAAGGAAAATATGATGTCTCAATATCAAAATGACCTAAACGCTGTAAGTCAGTTATGCCAAGAAAATGGTTCTGGTTGGAATGCGATTAACCCTGAATTTGCTGCAAGAATGAAAGCTCAAAACCGTTTTCAAACCGGACTTGATATCGCGAAATACACAGCGGCTATTATGCGCAAAGATATGGAAGAGTATGATGCAGACTCTAGTCAATATACTCAATCTTTAGGTTGCTGGCATGGTTTTATTGGACAACAAAAAATGTTGGCAGTGAAAAAGCACCAAGGTACAACAAATAAAAAATATTTGTACCTATCAGGGTGGATGGTTGCAGCACTTCGTTCAGAATTTGGTCCTCTACCTGACCAATCTATGCATGAAAAAACCACTGTGTCTTCACTTATAGAAGAGCTATATACTTTCCTACGTCAAGCAGATGCAAAAGAATTAGGTGAGCTATTTCACGAGCTTGATTCAGCAAGAGCTGCAGGCAAAGATACTAGCGAAATTCAGTCAAAAATTGACAATTACGAAACGCATGTGGTGCCAATTATTGCAGATATCGATGCAGGCTTTGGTAATGAAGAAGCAACCTACTTGTTAGCTAAGAAAATGATCGAAGCCGGCGCATGCTGTATTCAAATCGAAAACCAAGTATCTGATGCTAAACAGTGTGGTCACCAAGATGGCAAGGTTACTGTTCCTCATGAAGATTTCTTAGCTAAAATTAATGCCGTTCGTTACGCCTTTCTTGAGCTAGGTGTAGATGACGGTGTAATCGTAGCAAGAACTGACTCTCTAGGCGCAGGCTTGACGCAAAAAATACCTGTATCTACATCTGAAGGCGATTTAGCGTCTCAGTACAATGCATTTTTAGACACCACAGAAGTTAAATCTGTAGATGACTTACAAGAAGGCGATCTTGCCCTTCGTCAAAATGGTAAATTGGTTAAACCTGTTCGTTTACCTAACGGTTTATTTAAATTCAAAGACAATACTGGTGTTGATCGTGTAGTGCTTGACTGCATAACTTCATTGCAAAACGGTGCAGATCTTTTGTGGATTGAAACTGAGAAACCTCATGTTGGTCAAATCGGTGCAATGGTTAACGAAATTCGCAAAGCGGTACCAAATGCTAAATTAGTTTATAACAATTCACCTTCATTTAACTGGACCTTAAACTTCCGTCAGCAAGTATTCGACGCTTGGGTTGAAGCAGGTAAAGACGTTAGCGAATATAACCGTGAAGAACTTATGCAAGTTAAATACGACGATAGTCAATTAGCCATAGAAGCTGATGAAAAAGTGCGCACCTTCCAAGCAGATGCTGCTCGTGAAGCTGGCATTTTCCATCACCTAATCACGTTACCTACTTATCACACTGCTGCATTATCAACTGATAATCTAGCCAAAGGTTACTTCGGTGACGAAGGTATGCTTGCTTATGTTAAAGGTGTTCAACGCCAAGAACTACGTCAAGGCTTAGCATGTGTTAAGCACCAAGCGATGGCAGGTTCTAACATGGGTGACGATCACAAAGAATATTTCAGTGGTGAGCAAGCCCTTAAAGCTGCAGGTGAAGACAACACTATGAATCAATTCGACGTTGCTTTATAAAGCTAACTTTTAACACGCTAAAAAAGCAAGACGTAATGTCTTGCTTTTTTTTTGTGGTATCCCTTATACAGCTGGTATAATCACTGATAAATCAGTTTAGAAGTGAAGTTAATTTGAATATTGCTAAAGTTGATCTAAATTTATTGGTATATCTGGATGTGTTGCTTCGCGAAGGAAGCGTAACCAAAGCTGCAAATCAACTCAGCATAACCCAACCAGCAATGAGCAATGGTTTAAAGCGTCTACGTGATTTGTTTAATGATCCCTTGTTAGTGCGCACCAGTGACGGTATGACGCCAACTAAACGGGCATTGGAACTTCAACCTGTTGTGCGTGATGTTTTAGCCAAGTTGGAAACAACTATTCAGCCTGAAACAGAATTTATACCTGCCAGTAGCCAAAGAACATTCCGCATAATGGCCAGTGATTATGCAGAGTCAACCTTGTTAATTGAAGTCATTCGTCAACTGGGAAAAATAGCGCCGAATATCACCTTGGACGTTATTACACCGAGTGATGTGACTTTCCACGATGTTGAACATGGTAAAGTTGACATGGCGATTAACCGCTTTGATGAACTCCCCCTCTCCTTCCATCAAAAAGTCATATGGTATGATGCTTTTTCTTGTGTATTGAAAAGTAGTAATCCGATTGTTTCGCACTTTGATTTAAGCAGTTATTTGTCTGCGCAACACATTTGGGTGAGTAAAACAGGCTTTGGAGTAGGTGTTGGTGTTGATCCTAACGAAGTGCAAAAATTAGGTTGGGTAGATGCAGAGTTAACTAAATTAGGTAAAAAGCGAGATATTAGGGTATTTACCCGACATTATCATGTTGCCTTACAGTTAGCTAAAGCTCAAAATCTAATTGCTACACTACCTAGCAAAGCTGCAAACTTGTATCGCAACGATCCTGACGTGGTCATTTTAGAACCGCCATTTGATATTCCCCCCATTGGCCTAAAAATGGCTTGGAGCGCGCTGCTCCATCACGATGCGGGGCATATTTGGTTCCGTCGTCTGATTAGTGAAGTAGCCAATCAACTTAGTTAATTGGCACTTCCAGCTTCAACATTCACAAAATCTATCACAAAGATAAAAGCCATAAATTAAACATATTCCTAAGAAGTGGGTAGAATCAATCTATTGGACAGCTTTGGAGTACTACAATGCAAAATTATATATCTCGCGGAAAATTGAAAATAGCGGAAGAGTTAGATTGTTTCATTAAAGACGAAGCAATTGGCCAAACAGAAGTAGCATTAGATACTTTTTGGAATGGGTTTGAGCAGTTGTTGACGGAGTTCATGCCGAAGAATCAGGCGCTGTTAAAAAAGCGCGACGACTTACAAGTAAAAATCGATAAGTACTGCCAACAAAATCCGCAATATAACCTTTCTGACTACAAAGCGTTCTTGCAAGAAATTGGTTACCTGTTACCTCAACCTGCTGGGTTTCAAATTAGTACGCAAAATGTTGATCCTGAAATTGCAACTATGGCAGGTCCACAACTCGTTGTTCCAATCAACAATGCGCGCTATGCAATTAATGCGGCAAATGCAAGATGGGGTAGCCTTTACGATGCCCTTTATGGCACCGATGTGATTAGTGAAGAAAATGGTGCTCATAAGAGTGGTCCTTATAATAGTGTTAGAGGGCAAAAGGTTATAGAGCACGGACGTCACTGGCTTGATGTCGCCGCTCCGCTTGAAAAGGGAAGCCATCAGAATGTAATAGCCTATTCAATTGAACAATCAACTTTAGTTTGCAAACTTGATAATGGTGAACAAACCCAACTAAGTGATATAGATCAATATATAGGTTTCATTGGCGAAGTTGACGATCCTAAATCAATTATACTTACCCACAACGGGCTGCATATTGAGTTGCAATTCGACCGCTCGCACCCAGTTGGCGCAGCGGACCCAAGTGGATTAAAAGATATCGTCCTTGAAGCGGCTTTAACCACTATCATGGATTGTGAAGACTCTGTTGCCGCCGTTGATGCAGAAGATAAAACTTTAGTTTATCGAAATTGGTTAGGCTTGATGAAAGGCACACTTTCCACTTCTGTGCAAAAAGGCCAAAATACCATTGAGAGAACACTCAGTAACGATAAGGTTTTTACAAATCTAGATGGTCAAACAACTAGCTTGAAAGGTCGCAGTTTGATGTTTATTCGAAATGTTGGCTTGCTAATGTCAAACGATGCCATTTTGTTTGATGGTCAGGCAATACCTGAAGGCATTATGGATTGCATGATCACCTCTTTGATCGGTAAACATGACTTATTAGGACATAGCCCATTCTCGAACAGTGAAAAAGGCAGTATCTATATAGTGAAACCTAAAATGCATGGCCCAGAAGAAGTTGCGTTTTCAAATGCCTTATTTGCACAAGTAGAAAAAATACTTGGACTAGATGAAAATACGATAAAAATGGGTATTATGGATGAAGAAAGACGCACTTCAATTAACCTCAGTGCCTGTATAGAAGCAGCGAAAACCCGTGTAGTATTTATCAATACTGGATTTTTAGACCGCACCGGCGACGAAATCCATACGTCTATGCAGCTTGGTCCATTTGGTTTAAAAGGGCAATTGAAGACACTTCCGTGGATAACTGCTTATGAAAAAGATAACGTAGGTCATGGTTTAGCGGCTGGCTTGTCTGGAAAAGCACAAATTGGTAAAGGCATGTGGCCAATCCCCGACCACATGGCCGAAATGATGAAAGCCAAAATACAACATCCTAAAGCCGGTGCGAATACAGCTTGGGTGCCTTCGCCCACTGCCGCGACTCTACATGCTTTGCACTATCATCAAGTTGATGTATTTGCAGTGCAATCGACACTTAAAACGCAACATAGTGATGGATTAGACGATATCCTTACTGTTCCTTTAATGGAGCCAGGAACAGTGCTAGATGACGAAACTAAGACCCGAGAATTAGACAATAATGTTCAAGGCATTTTAGGTTACGTGGTTAGATGGGTAAACCAGGGAATTGGCTGTTCAAAAGTGCCCGATATCAATGATGTAGGGCTGATGGAAGACAGAGCGACACTTAGAATTTCCAGTCAGCATATAGCCAATTGGTTATTGCATGGAATAGTTGACGAGTCACAAGTCAATGCATCATTAAATAGAATGGCAAAACTGGTAGACCAGCAAAATGCCGGAGATCCTGAATACATCAATATGTGTCCAGATCTGGATAAATCTATTGCTTTTGAGGCGGCAAAGGCACTAATTTTCGAAGGGGTAGATCAGCCAAATGGTTATACCGAACCTTTACTGCATGAAATGCGTCGTAAGATGAAAGAGCAACTCGCTTCTTAACCTGAGTACAAATAAAAACGCAAGGTGACTCTTATATAGAGTACCTTGCGTTTCTTATTTCAAACCTGAAAAACGATTAATTCACGTTGAAGTAATCTTTATACCAACCTACAAAGTTTTTAATCCCGGTTTGAATTGTCGTTTGTGGACGGTAATCAACATCTCGAACCAAAGCTTCAACATCAGCGTAAGTATCAGGAACGTCACCCATTTGCAGCGGCAGTAGCTCTTTCTCTGCGGTTTTACCCAGGTTATCTTCCAAGGTCTCAATATATTCCATTAACTGAACAGGTGATTGGTTACCGATGTTGTAAACCCGCCAAGGTGCTTTACTTGTTCCAGGATCTGGATTCTTACCAGACCAATCTGGATTAGACTCAGCTGTGTGATCTAGGGTGCGGATAATACCTTCTACTATGTCATCAATGTAGGTGAAATCGCGTTTATGGTTACCGTAGTTAAACACTTTAATCGGTTTATCTTCTAAAATCGCTTTAGTAAATAAGAACAACGCCATGTCTGGACGCCCCCAAGGACCGTAAACGGTAAAGAAACGCAACCCAGTCGTAGGCAAGTTGAATAAATGACTATAAGTATGAGCCATCAGTTCGTTGGCCTTTTTACTTGCCGCGTATAACGATACTGGATGGTCAACGTTATCGTGCACAGAGAAAGGCATAGACTCGTTAGCCCCATAAACTGAACTAGAGGAAGCATAAACTAAGTGTTTCACTTTATTGTGTCTACATCCCTCTAATATATTCATAAAACCAACAATATTGGCATCAATATAAGCGTGAGGATTTTCTAATGAATAACGCACACCAGCTTGTGCCGCCAGGTGTACGACTTTGTCAAATTTATGTTCTTCAAACAAATCAGCCATAGACTCTTTGTCTTCCACTGACATTTTAACAAAGGTAAAGTTATAGCTGTTTTTATGTTGCTCTACTCTTTTTAATCTATCGAGCTTGAGGTTCACGTCATAATAATCATTGAGGTTGTCTAAACCCACTACTTCATCACCACGTTCAAGCAAATACAAACTTACATGAGATCCAATAAAACCGGCAGCCCCAGTTACTAAAATTTTCATTTACTTTGTCCTAAAGTCTTAAATCAACGATTTCTTTATCAATAATATATTTCAAGTCAAACACAACACAATTGTCTTTACCTAGCGCACGAAGTTCTTGGCTCGACATTTGTTTGAACTCTTGGTGGGCAACGGCCGCAATGATAGCGTCATATTTGCCCACTTCCGGTTCACTGACTAATTTCAATCCATATTCAGCTTGAACCTCTTCTGATTCAGCCCAAGGATCATAGATATCGACATTCACATGATAGTTATCCAACTCAGTGGCAATGTCGACTACCTTAGTATTGCGAATATCGGGGCAGTTTTCTTTGAATGTGATCCCCATAAGAAGCACATTAGCGCCATTGACCATGATTTTTTTGTTTAGCATTTTTTTCACTAGACGACTGACCACGTACTCGCCCATTTGGTCGTTAATGCGACGGCCCGCCAATATAACTTCAGGATGATAACCAATCTCTTCGGCTTTATGGGTCAAATAATAGGGGTCAACACCAATACAGTGGCCGCCTACTAACCCGGGGCGAAACGGCAAGAAGTTCCATTTACTACCGGCGGCTAATAACACCTCTTCGGTGTCAATACCGAGCCTTTCGAATATCATTGCCAACTCATTTATTAGCGCAATATTCAAATCTCGTTGGGTATTTTCAATCACTTTAGCCGCTTCGGCGACTTTTATGGAAGACGCCCTATGTGTACCCGCTTCAATAATACTGAGATACAATTGATCGACTAAATCACCAATTTCAGGAGTGGAACCACTGGTGACTTTGATAATGCTTTCCAGACGATGGGTTTTATCTCCTGGATTGATTCGCTCTGGGCTGTAGCCTGCATAGAAATCTTGGTTGAACTTCAATCCAGAATACTTTTCGATTAACGGAATACATACTTCTTCAGTCGCACCTGGGTATACTGTTGACTCATAAATAACAGTAGCGCCAGATTTGACCACCTTACCAATCATTTCACTGGCTTTTTTCAAAGGGGTCAGATCAGGTTGACGATTTTTGTCTATTGGTGTTGGAACGGTAACAATAATAAAATCGCACTTGGACAGATCTTCGGGTGCAGATGAAAAGGTTAATGAGGTAACACTTTGCAACTCTTCAGGAGAAACCTCTAAGGTGTGATCTTCACCTCGATTAAGCTCTTCAATCCGCTGTTGATTGATATCAAAGCCAAGGGTAGAGAATTTTTTCCCGAACGATACAGCTAATGGTAAACCAACATAACCTAACCCAATGATGCCTATGCGCTTTTCATAGATATTAACCGTCAAACCTAACCTCACTTTTAAGCCCAGAAAATGATTATTGCTAATCTCATAGTTTGCACCTAAATTAACAGAATTAGTAGTGCTAATTGAAATACTTAGGTATCAATTTTACCTGAGTATGCAATCAAAATTACCACGGTTTTTTTTAACTATGTAATTGAAAGTATGTGATTAAGTTTAATTCTATTGTTCGATAAAAAGATCAAAAGTAAAACCAACAGAAACCTAAAACATTGAAATTACCAATTGGGATTTTCAGGTAATTTCGGGTCAAAATGATGTTTTCCCATAATTTGATCTCGAATCGCAAAAAACGACTTAAATGCAAAATGTTTTATTAATACGTTAAATGGCATTTTTATCCAGTGACCACGAAGATAGACCAATTTTTTTGCCCAACGAATTTTTGCGGTTAAAAGCAAGTCATGTTCTGGACAAATTGCGGGGATAATAGCGTGATTCATTAACCAAACTTGTATCTTAGTCATTTTGTAACGAGCAATATAATCATTTGCTATCTCAGGAACAGAGATATCGGTATAAAACTTTAGTGCGTGCATACAACAAACGAACTCGAATTCGAAATCAGTCTGCTTTGACAAGTCAATTAATGACGTCCAAAAATCATCGCTTTCATACTCTTTTATTAATAAGGTAATATCAAATAAATCTCTAATCCAACTGCTACTATCTTCATTGGCAAATAAGTGAATAATGCTATGCATAACAGTGGTTGCGGGCTCCAACACAAAACAACCAGAAGCCGTTTTTAAACGTGATGAGATAAATTGATCAATATTTGTGGTTCGTCCACTAATTGGCGGATATAGATTGTGGTGCATATCAACCACAGTGGCTCGATTAATATGGATTAGTGGGGGTACTTCATGAGCCCACTGACGATAGTACTTTTCATCGTAATCACTTAGAACTTCAGACTGCCAACGATTATTCTTGAGGTGCGCTTCGGCAGCACTCAAGTCTTTTTTGTTTACCAAAACATCTATATCAGAACAAACTCTTCCGTGACTATTCAAACTATTACGCAGCGTGTATCCGGCTCCTTTTAAAAAGACCGCGGTAATACCAACCTGCTCTAATTGTAGGCGAAACTCAACGGCTTCAAAAAGAATTTGTTGAGCTTGTCGCTTTGCATAAACCTGAGCTGAGCCTAAATGGCGTTTTGCAAACTCAGGATATTGATCAAAACTTCCATCTCGCAAAGCCACATGATACAAGCTAGCTAATAACTTACTCTCACGGAAAATGAAAATAACATTCTGCCATTGAGACAAGGTTAACGTCAGTCCCAAACGAGGTGATAACAATAGTTGAAATAGTATTTTAGTGTCTAACAATTTATTACCCGATCACATCTTCACTGAGAAATTCATTTACTTCATTTAAGTCACTATACTGAATTTCAAAAAGTCGACAAGATTTAATAATTTTAGCAACAGCGTCAAAAGCCTCAGCGCCAAGTACATTGTAGTTAAACGCATTTTTACTCAAGGTGTTGAAGGCATCTAATTGAGTTAATTGGTAAATATTTAGTGTGGATTGGGCTACATATTTTGGAAAAACTACAGCAACAATTGGGGCTTTTTCAAACGTCTGATATTGCTTCCAATTCAACACTTTAACGTGAGCTACATCGCCCTTTTGCGTATCTTTACATATAGGTGAGAAGTAGGCTTTAGGATGCCAAGACTTAATCAGATCGATTGAATTATTTTTAAGACAAACCGGCCTAAAAAGAGGGTTAACCATAGAGGTTGAAGTGTCAATAATAGCCATTTCATCAGAATAAACATCCCAGCCTGACAATCCCAAGTGGGCAGTAAGTGTGCTCTTCCCCGAGCCAGGGAGTGCAGGAAAAATAATTGCTTTGCCGTTTTTAACGAGTACGGCTGAATGAATTAATAAGCGCTCAAATTCATGGGCAGCAATACACCAGTTCATTCCCCATTCAAGAACGGCAGCGGCTTGAGATATTGGAAGAGGTTTAAACGGAGAATGTTGATCAGAGTAAAAACTAATTTGCGGTTTAATAAATCGTCTTAATAATGATTCGTAAACTAGACGAATGGAAAAGTCGACAGGTCCATCAACACTATCAGCATCTGAATACAAACTACTGGCAACTGTCGAAACGTGTTTAACATCTGATTTTAAAGAAAAGCGGTAAAGACCGGTGTCAATAATCTGCATCTAGCTCTACAACTTTTTGAAGAACCTTCTTCTTAACTAAATCGTGGAAAACGAATTCTGCTTCAGACTGATTTAAACCAAGAATAGATTGAAGTAATTTTGCATCGAAGGTTGACTCAATATTGAGTCCAACCTTCTTGGGAGCTTCTAAATGTTTAGAATTGATGAACAGAGTGTTGCTATCATAACCAGAGTATATTCCCAGACCACTCCCATCTTCAAAAAGATGAATCCGAGATCCTGGAGTAAGACTATAGTAACTCACGTCTACTTAATTTCTTAGGATGGCTCCCAGTTACTAAGTGCATGATAGTCAGTCATACCTAACTCAATATCAAGTACAGGCGTGCCCGTTTTGTCTTTCACATACATGAAAACAAACACTTGCTTGCATAAATCTTCGGCTTGAGCAACACCTTCGTATCCCGAATAAAAGCCAAAGACAGCGTTTAAGAATACTGCACCCAATTTTTGGTAGGAACTTCCACAGTTTCCGCTTAATAAATTTCCACAACTATCATCGCTGTAACGGAAGAATTCCTTCGGAAGATTGAGAGAGTAGCCTTTAACAGCATCAATGCTAGCAATATACTTATCTCGTTCTTTTTTACATTTGTCATCACTTTTTCTATGACTACCGTGATTCATGTCTTGTAATTTTTTGAACATGTCATTGCAATTGTTGTCGAGATCCTTCCACTTGTGTGGACGGCATCCGTCATCTAGCACTGGGATAGTACAGGTTTTTTCATGGGTACTAGTTGACAAGTTACCTGACAAATTACCTGACACATTGCAAGTGGTTCCCCAGACTGATTTGGCTGGAAGGCTAACAATCACTGCTCCGGTGGCCGACTTTTTAAGAAAATTACGGCGCTTGTTCACAGCAGAAACATCCTTTTTATACGACTTATCGAATTCATTCATTGATTAAAACCCTTTTTATGCGACTTCTAAAACGCAATTAACTTGATTGAGATCGTAGAAGCAAAAACCACGCCAACACAACAATCCATTGATTTATATATGTTTAATTTGTGTAATATAGTGCAACTGTAAATTTTTTCGACAAGCTAATTTATATCTACATTAGCCGATCGCAAAAGCTGTTTGACATATTTTACAGGTATTGAGTAAGTAATTCCACTAGGCTCGGATAAAATAGTTTCCTTTGTTTCCTTTACAAACACTTTATTAATAACTGCAACGACTTTTCCAGTCTCTACTTCGTATACTGCACTACCACTATTACCTGGGTAAGCAGTTGCATCCATTTGGTAAACTAAGTAAGGCTCTCGTAACCGTTTTAAGGTTTTTGCATCCAATTGACTAGAATGTTCAGTTGGGACAATCACCGGCGTCGATGATGCGATAATTCCGCGATGTGTTGCAGGATATAAACCGAGGATTGCACCAATAGGAAACCCAGTGAAAGCCACTTCTGTTCCATCTGGAATCAAATTGCTACCCGCTAACTGAAAAGGCTTTAATTTTGTGCTAATGCGCAGTAATGCTAAGTCATGTAATTCATCGACTTCTACTATGTATGCCTCATACATTTTAGGATAACGGCCAACTCCCGCTAAAACCACACGCTTTTGTTTCGCTGTCTCATCTAAAGGTTTAGCAATGACATGATTATTAGTCACAATATATTGTCCGTTTGCAACAACAAACCCTGTGCCGTGTAAACTGGTTTGCGGCGCTTTAATTGGATCGTAAATTCCAATTCCCACTACAGATTGTTTCGCCTCTTTTACAATATCGACAATATTGTGGGCGTAACTAGCAGAATGTGTAAGTAAAATAACAAATACAAACAAACGTTTAATCAAACTAGACATAAAATCCATATTCCATTAATTAGCTTAAAATAATAATGCAAAAAACCAAATTGTCAGCCATATTTGAAAGAAAACCAGCTTTATACGAAGTGAAGTAGCCATGTCGCATCCATACAATAACAATAAAAGTCAGATCGTACCTATTTTTTCAGGCGGAGGCACTCGGTTATCTTGCCATATTGGAATACTTCAGGCTTTACTTGAAATGAATCTGTCATTTAATCACGTCGTGGGGATCTCAGGTGGGTCTATCATCAGTGCTTTGTACTGTAGTGGCATGCCATTGGAAAAAATATTAGCCTTATCGCTGGAAACGGATTTTAAACAATTTAAGGGGTATTCCATATTTCGCCTGCTAAAAGAGGGAGGATTAAGTTCGGGAAACCAATTCGAAAAATGGATGGATAAGCAGTTAGAAGGTAAAACCTTTTCACAACTCTCTACCGAGTTAAGCATAGTCGCTACAGATGTTAATGGTGGCGGTCCAGTGGTCTTTAATCATCAAACCACGCCAGATTTAAAAGTTTCTCAAGCTGTTCGATTTTCAATGTCTATTCCATTAATTTTTAGCTTTAAAACCTATGGAGATCACCTTTTGGTGGATGGCGCAATTTTAGCGGAGGATGCGCTTTTTAGAAATTGGACGGGAAGTGACGCTAAAAATGTTTGTTTCAGGTTGAAAAGTCAGCAGATACAACAAGTACGGAAGCGGCAGGTATTTTTTCATTTACCTGAATATATATTTATGCTGATAAAGACCTTTATGACAGCCCTATCAAGGGAATATGTGCACGCTGAGCATTGGCATAACACGATTATAGTTGATACTGGAACCTACTCTTCAGTTGATTTTTCACTGACGATAGAGCAAAAAAAAGAGCTTTATCAAATTGGCTATGACACTGCCCACGAATTCTTACCCAAAAAAATCACACCATTGCAGTAAATTCTAATAATCTATAGTTAGTCAAGCAGTTCTGCTAATTTATTGGTAAATAACTCAACCATTACTTACCTAACATTGCACTCAATGGTAAAAGTACAATTTGCGCCATAAATAACGGCACATTTCCTTTTAAATACCCCACACAAATGTGGCTCACTTTAGCACCACTGCCTGACATAGGGATCTCTGGCGTGACAACAATATTCAGCACGTCGTTGCTGCGCAGACTCTCTAATTGTCGTTTATCAATACACAATTTGTGAGACGAATAAATCATCGGACCCTTTATTAAGTCGTGACCGATGGCTTGGGCGCGTTCCAACAAAGCAGAAGATAGCAAACTCATTGGGTACATTTGTGGAAAGCGAACTTTATCAGCAAATTCATCGATATATTCAGATTGCTCGCCAAAAGCACTGGTTAGGAAGTTTTTCGCATTGCCAACAATCATGTATTTACGCTTCAAAAAACATTGGCTTGCCTGATCAAATGTACGATCTGCGCGCATTCCCCAATCAACATCCTCTGGAAAGTTATCGGGCAGTTGAATAGGATTATATTCAGACTCACGCTTAAATCCCAAAATAACGGCTTTGTCATTTGCTTTTAACAAAAGACGATTAGAATGCTGCTCACCGTCCGCGGTTTGTGTTTTTTTACCTGCTTTGATATCCAGCGTTAGGCTATCACCAGGATTCACAACCCCAGCAAACGTAAACTCAAATACACTGAAGGAAAAGTTTTGAATTTCATCCGATGTATTTAATTCAGTTTGGCGGTGTTGAAATTGAGTTTCAATAAAGCAGCCTAATTGAAATCCCAGAGCGATAGGCCCTTTAAATGGATTATCAGCAATCCAATTCCAGCGATTTTTATCATGAAACAAGTTAAAATCGTCTGTCGAATTCCTAGCCGTTTCAATGTGAATTTGTGATAACTGATAGTTTTTCAATTAAAATCCTCTTTTGAATGATATTCAGGCCAACTTTAAACTAATGTATAACATAGAAATTGCGGTATTTGTTTGACAAATAAGGACTTTAACCCGACACTTTAGTATTAACATAGTTTTAATTTTTTGAGTTTCCCTATTAATAATGGTCAATAAACATAACAAAGGAAAGTTGTAATGACAGAAATTTCTGCGGACAGTATTTCGGGTCATTTTTCCGATTATTTAAAACCTGTATTTTCGGAGTCTGAGCAGCACAAAAAACACTCCTTTGGTATTCGTCACCAGGTGTACTGCGAAGAGTTGCATTTTGAACCTGAAAACATTCAAAAAGTCGAAACTGATGATTTCGATGACCATGCCTATCATTGCCTAATTCAACATAAATCAAGTAAACAATATGCTGGCACTGTAAGGTTAATAACCTCAGCAGATGATAGTCAAAAATTACCGATTGAACTTTACTGTCAAGATGCAATTCAACGACCTGAACTTTTTCCTGATAATTTTGCTAGGAACGATATTTGTGAAATATCACGTTTAGCGGTTCCATTAGAATTTAGACGCCGGAAAATGGATAATTACGACGGTGCAGCTTTAGGTGTTATCAATAAAGAAATATATTCAGAAACAGAATTGCGCTGTTTTCCATTTATTGCAGTTGGATTATATTTATCTGCCACGGCAATTTTGCTGAATAAAAATATTCATCATTGTTACGTTATGGTTGAGCCTAGGTTAGCCAGAAGTATGCGATTTGTTGGACTACCTTTTGAACAAATAGGTCCGGTAATCGATTACCATGGGAAACGAGCCCCATTTTATATTCAACCTCAATCAGTTGAACAAAACCTTAAACAAGATTTTAAAGCCTTATTACGCAACATAACAGCTGAACTCGCCCCACAAATATAGATGATTGATAGCGACTAAGCATTACAGCCATAGGCGATACAAGGATATTACGGGAAGTTAGATATATCCCGTTAATAGACCACGACACTAATTACTTTTGAGAGCGAGATTTATGTTTGACTATAAAGAAGCATTTTCACGTAATATTGGCTGGATGACTGAAGCAGAACAAGATGTTCTCAGACATAGTAAGGTTGCAGTAGGCGGATTAGGCGGTGTAGGTGGAGACCACGCAATTGTCTGCGCAAGGCTTGGCATAGGTAACTTCCACATATCTGATATGGATCAGTACGATTTAGTAAACTTCAATCGCCAAGCTGGAGCTTCAATGAAAACTTTAGGACAAGAAAAATCTAAAGTTATGGAAGATATATTGGCAAACATCAATCCTGAATCAAGTGTCAAGAATTTTGACAAAGGGATTAATGACGAAAATCTCGAAGATTTTTTAGACGGTGTAGATTTATATATTGATAGTTTAGATATTTTTGCTATGGATATTCGCAGAAAGGTTTTCAAGAGGTGTTACGAAAAGAATATCCCTTGCATTACTGCAGCTCCAATGGGAATGGGAACTGCAGTATTAGTTTTCATGCCGGGTAAAATGTCATTTGAAGAATATTTCTGTTTAGAAGGTTTAGAACCTGAAGACCAGTTCTACAATCTAATCATGGGCTTATCTCCAGCTATGTTGCAATTGAGCTATCTAGTTGATAAAAGCAAAGTAGATTTTTGGGCAGGAAAAGTTCCCTCAACACCAATGGGAATCTCGTTGGCGGCAGGAGTATTAAATTCAAATGTGTTGAAAGTACTGCTAAAACGAGGGGAAGTGCTGCACGCTCCTTGGGGTTGGCATGTTGATGCATATAAAAATAAAGCGAAAAAAACGTGGCGCCCCTGGGGTAATAAAAACCCTATCCAAAAATATATTATGTTCCCAATGGTTAAAAAAGCAGTAGGTAAATCGAAGCCTAGCTAAGTTTTTTAGCATCTCTTCAAAAACAAAATAATAGCCATCAGCAACATAGCCCTAAAGCTCAAGCTGTTGGCGCTCCCTCCCCACTTCTGTAGGGCTTTAGACTTTTTAGCATCATTTCATACCCAATAATAAATTAAACTTTCTATAAAGCGGCTCAGAGCTTGGCTTTCTTGTCTAACCTAATCATGTAGTAACGGAAAAAGTTCTGGCAGAAAAGCCAGCTAAGAACGTAAAAGCATTTCATTGGTAATTAGGACGGCAACTATAGATATATAACAGAAGCGTAACTTAGCTAAATGCAGACTTTATGAAACTAGCTATAGTTACCTGTACCTTGGATTTTTAGATCTAATCTTGAATGGCCGAGTATGTGACGTAAATTTGGAGGAAATATAGAGGTTAAATGGGTTAAAGATAATAGTAACTTTTGATTTTTGTAACTTTAAACAATAAAAAACCCGGTGTTTAAACCGGGTTTTTAGAATGCTTTAAAGCAATCTTAGCTTTTACGTCTGCGAGCTGCACCAGCAAGACCTAGAAGACCAAGACCCAATACCGCTAAGCTTGAAGGCTCAGGGATTTGGAAAGAGATAGAACCATCATGGTTACCATTCAATGTGAAAGTACCATCGCCGTTGTTAGTAACAACTACGTCGTTAGGGTCAGTATTGAAATCAACGAATGAGAAGATATCAACCATGTCACCAAGTAAGTCAGTCATAGAACCGTCAGCGAAGTTGAAAACATCACCAGCAGCAACACCATTGACAGTACCAGCACCTACAGAACTAACCATAGTTTTCAAAGAAGGACCACCCAAGCTTTGAACAATTGATACGAAATCAAGAGTAAATAACTCTACGAATTCAGAAGTGTTAGTAAAACCAGGTTCAAAATAATAGAAAGTGATATCACCTGAATTATAGTTAGTTGCTAAAGATGGACCAAGAGAACCAGATAGTTCGAATTGGAACGTTAGTCCCCAATCGCCGTAATCGTTGTCACTTTCAGGACCAAAGCTGTTTGGCAAGAAACCTTCAACAGCATTAAAAGCAATCGCTGAACTTCCCGCTGGACCACTAATGAATCCACCAGTAGTAGTAATTGCATCACCATCGCTAGGACCGTTTGCGTCAGCATCTGTAACAAGGGTTTCAGATTGGTAGTTGTATGTAGCTTGATTTAACCAACCAGTAGTAGTTGAGCCAGCAGCTTGATTTCTTAAGTTGTCACCAAAATCAGCGCCAACATCGATAAAGAATTGGTCAGCCATAGCAACAGACGAACCAGTTGCTAAAATTATCCCTGCTATTAAGGACTTAGTTTTCATGTCTATTCTCCAGCGTAAGTAAAATAAAGGTTTTAAGTTTGCAAAGCTGCTAATTCAGTCACAAGCTTTCCATGGTTAAGTTAAAGCACATTACGGGCCAACTTTTATCCTGTTGATTTATAAGTATTTTAATTTAACATCATTTCAGCCCTGTTAAAAATTCTGACACTTTATTTACCCAAACCTAAATATTTATTGATTTGCTTTGAGAGAATTCTCGTAATGAATACGATAACTCTGATTACTCGGTTCAATATCAAATGCTTTTTTACTCACTTCAATAGCACGCTTTATTTGTCCGTCTTCCAGTAATGCAACGCCAAGGGTGTCTAAAAGCTTAGGGTTCTCTGGACGCAAAGCCACTGCTTTTTGCGCATAGTCAACAGCCTTTTGACTATTACCGGCTTGAGTATAAAGCCATCCAAGATTGTTTAATGCAATAATGTTCTCTGGTAAGAACTTTACAATCATTTCATAATGCTCAATTGCTTTTTCTGGCTGGATATCCATGTAACTCTCAGCTAAACGCCCCCTTACATTGACATCATTAGGACGTTTCGCTAAGTGCTCTTCAAGAAAATCTATTGCGGAGTCAGCGTTCTCTAAATTAGCTTTCGCTTTCGCTATTAAAATTGCAAAGCGACCATCTAAACTCGCATTATAAGACTCTTCTAATAACGGCAACGATTCCTTAATTTTGCCTTCTGCAAAGAGTATTTGGCCATTAATACCTTTGACCGTAACCAAAGATTTAACTTGTTCAGGGAGATTATTCATCAGCCTTTTTGCAACAGATACATTACCACTCATTAAACTGTAATGAACTTCCATTACTTTAAACTCAGGGTCATCTTGATGATACCCCAAGGCTCGCTTAACTGTATCTAACGCACCGGACAAGTCCCGAAGGCCGTCATTGATATAGATCGCTCCCGTCCAAGGCTCTCTTCTTTTTGGTTCTAGTTGTTGCCAACGAGAATAAACATTCAAAGCATCTGTTGGTTTATTAAGCGCTAAATAACTATCAGCTTGAGCTTTCCAAAAGAAAAGAGGCATATCCTTAGCGGGCTTTATATTCTCTAAAATACTTAGCGCTTTTTGTGGTTCAACATTAAATACCAGTGCACGAGCATAATTGAGTTGCTTCATTAAATCATCTGGCTGCTTTTCATACATGGACTTAATTAAATCCAATGCTTGCGATTGTTCATCTTTGCCTTGTCGTGAAGCTTCAATAAAATAATCAAATGAACCTTGAACATACTCTGGATTATTCTGCGCAGCTGTTTTAAGAAGACTAAGTGCCTTATCTTCATTTCCATTTTGTTTAGCTAACTCAGCCAAAAATTTTAATGAAGCAGGATTATTAGGCGCAAGTTTAAGTATTTCATTATGAGTTTGCTCTGCTAGTTGATTTTGTTCAGACACTTCATAAATTTCAGCCAAAAGGTTGTAGGCGGTTATTTGTTCTGGTGCAAACGCAATCCAATTTTTTGCAACGCCAACCGCTAATTCATATTCGCCTTCACTCACATATGCTTGAGCTAAAACCAAACGTGCTGTTTCCATTTCAGGAGATAGTTCTATGGCCGTTATTAAATTTTCTTTTCCTGAATCATCTTTAAGAGATAATTTTAGAATACCAACACGGGTTAACTCTTCTGCGTTAGTTGGCTCGGTTTTTTTAGCCAATTCCAACATTTTTCGCGCTTTGGAATCATCTCCACTTTTTATTAGATCGAAACCAGCTTGGGTAAACAAAGTAACATCATTCAGATCATAACTTCCCATACCACCTAAAGTTTGCGCAGCATCAGTGCTATAGCCTAAGCGCAATTGGATTTCTGCGAAAAGCCTTTTTGCAGGATGTGAATCTGGAAGGACATTTTGTACTGCAGCTAAATGGTTGTGAGCTTGCTCTAGCTTCTGTAAATTATAAGATGAAACACCTGCAATAAGTCGTGAAGTGGGTGAATTAGAGCCCGCTGAAATAGCCTTTTCCATGGATGTTTTCGCAGCAGAGTACTCTTTTTTATTGAATTCAACGATTCCCCTAAATTCGTTTAGCTGTGGGTTATCTGGGAGCTTTTTAAGTAAATCAACTGTAAGTGATTCTGCTTTATCGTATTGCTCGTTTCGCAACAATGCATCGATAAGCAAAAAATTACCCTGTGCATCACCAGGTTTCTGCTCAACATATTCAGTGAAGTCTTTAATCGCAGTTGCATAGTCCCGTTGCTGCATGCTCAATTGTCCCTGCAGCAACACCGCTTCCATAAATTTCGGGTCTTCAGCTAGTAACTCTTCAAGAATGATTAGTGCATCAGTGACTTCACCATCGTTTAGTGCGTGATGAGCCCTTCCCAAACGACTATAGGATGAATTAGGATAAAGCTCAGACGCTCGCTTTATAGCTAGTTTTGCCCGCGAAACTTCATTTTTTCTAAATAGTGCTAAGCCTTTATATACCTGAGCGATCGCTTCAGTCTCGCTAGTGAGCCCAGTTAAACGCTCTACCACTTGAATTATTTCGTCATCTCGCTGTAAAAAATTGAGCGTACCTAAATAAAGAGGTAAAACTTCATTTTTAAAGTACCCTCCTTCAAAAGCTATCTTTAGTTCTTTTTCCGCAGAGTTCGAATTACCCCGTTGAAAATATACCGAGCCTAATAAAAATCTTGCTCTTAAGTTTTTAGGATCTGATGACAATGCATTCTTGAGTACGATTACTGCACTTTCAGTGTCATTTTGTAAAATCGCTTTTTCCGCTTCATCGATGTATTCGGAAGGTGTTTTTTGACTACACCCCATCATTACCAGAACAACAAGCAATACTCCGTATTTTTTAACTGAACACATATGTTTCTCTTTAAAGTTGGTATGAAATTTAGGAATTAGATGGGCCCGAATAGGGCCTATCTATGATGATTTTATCATTGAAATAGCTCAACAACTAGGCAATAAGCCCACTGGAATCTATCAGAACTTTAGTATTTAAATGGGTTTTATCAAGGCCTTTAAACTGCTTATGGTTAACCAATACAACCACTATATTAGCTCGCTCCAGAGCTGTTTCAATGGGTAACAATTCAATATCCGCAGCAACTAATTTATCCGGTAATGCATGGATATTAGGTTCAACTGCAAGCACTTTGCCCAATCCCATCTGCGCTAACCGGAGAGTAATATCCAAAGCAGGACTTTCACGCAAATCGTCAATATCAGGTTTGAATGCCAATCCTAAACAGGCAATTACAGGTCGTTTAAATTCGTCAGCAGCTTTTTGAACTTTGCCAATAACAAAGCCTGGCTTGCCGTCGTTAACTTCTCTAGCAGTACGAATAATTCTTGCTGTTTCGGGAGCCGAGTCAACGATAAACCAAGGGTCTACAGCTATACAGTGCCCACCAACACCAGGACCTGGCGTCAATATATTAACCCTTGGATGACGGTTAGCTAATGCAATTAAGTCCCATACATTGATATGCAATTCATCACATATCATCGATAACTCATTTGCAAAGGCAATGTTTACATCGCGGAAGCTATTTTCAGTGAGTTTGGCCATTTCTGCAGTGCGAGCGGTGGTTTTCAAACAGTTCCCACGTACAAACACATCGTAAAGCTCAATGGCTTTGTCACTGCATTCCGCGGACATACCACCGATAATACGGTCATTTGATACCAACTCTTCTAACACACGCCCAGGGAGTACTCGTTCAGGACAATGTGCCACAAACATATCAGGCTCTTGGCTACTGTGTCCGGGGAAGTGCAAATCTGGACGAAGTTCTTGCAACCAAGCAGTCAATTTTTCAGTAGCGCCTACAGGAGACGTTGACTCTAATACAATTAAATTACCTTTTTCCAATACCGGAGCAATGGCATTAGCCGCTTTTTCAATAAAACTTAAATCGGGTTTTTTACCTTCTTTAAAAGGTGTAGGGACGGCTATCATAAAAGCGTCAGCTGGTTCAGGTGTGAGGGAGGCTCTTAGTTTCCCCATAGTCACAGCAGCTTGAACAACCATGTCTAAATCAGGTTCAACAATATGTACCTTGCCTTGATTAATTGTATCAACAGCCTTTTCAGAGACATCAATACCAATCACTTCTACACCACGAGAAGCGATGACTGCGGCAGTGGGCAAACCAATATACCCCAAACCAATAACTGAAACTTTAGCAAATGCCATGTTTTTCCCTTAGTTATTTATAATTAAATCCGCTATTCGTTGACATGCTTTGCCATCTCCATAAGGATTATGGGCGAAAGACATTGCCTGATAAGCTTTCTCATCATTTAACAGCGCAAACGCATTTTCAACTATTTTATCGTAATCCGTACCAACCAATTTAACCGTACCGGCTTCAACTGCTTCTGGTCTTTCGGTTGTGTTGCGCATTACCAATACAGGCTTACCAATAGAGGGCGCTTCTTCTTGCACTCCACCAGAATCGGTAAGAATAATGTGAGCTCGGCTCATTAGGTACACAAAAGGAAGGTAATCTTGCGGATCAATTAGAAATACGTCTGGCGTATTTGCTAACAAACGATTGACCGGCTCTTGTACATTAGGATTTAAATGCACAGGATAAAGTACCTGTACGTTTTCTTGCTCGGCTAAGGTTTTTAACGCCCTACATATATTCTCAAAGCCATCTCCAAAACTCTCGCGACGATGGCCGGTGACGAGAATGAGCTTTTTACTTGCATCCAAAAACTCAAATCGACTGGCAAGTTCGCTATTCAATGCTGTATTAGTGGCTATTTTATTTTCCACCTGAATGAGCGCGTCTATGACGGTATTGCCTGTGACAAAAACAGAATCCTTAGATATGTTCTCCACCAACAAATTAGCTTCAGCTTTTGGCGTGGGTGCGAAATGCAGTTTGGTTAAGGCACCGGTTAATTTGCGGTTTATCTCTTCAGGCCAAGGACTATAGATATCACCGGTGCGAAGCCCAGCTTCCACATGACCCACAGGTATACGTTGATAAAATGCCGCTAAGGATGCTGCAAAAGTGGTTGTGGTATCACCATGAACTAAAATTAAGTCTGGTTTGGCTTCACTGAAAACATCCCGTAATCCCAACAATGCCCGAGTGGTAATGTCGTATAAATCTTGCCCAGGTTGCATTAAATCTAAATCAAAGTCTGGTGTCAGTTCAAAAAGCGACAATACTTGATCAAGCATTTGACGATGTTGTGCGGTCACACAAACTGACACATCTAACTGGCTATGTTTTTTAAGCTCAATTGCTAATGGCGCCATCTTTATCGCTTCAGGACGGGTCCCAAACACCAACATAATTTTTTGATATTTCATAATGACTCTTTATTGATTAGGTAAACTAGACTTTGGTTTCTACATATCCGCACAAGGCACCAAATGTCTCGAATATATCAGCGCTTATTTCATCATCATCGACCTCAACACCAAAAGTGTCTTCTATCGACGTTAACACTGTTACTACCGCCATTGAATCAAATTCAGGGATTGCGCCTAACAGGGGAGTTTCTTCATCAAATTCAACATCACTGGATAATTGTAAAACATCAATTAATATTTCTTTCACAGACGCAGCTGTATTCATACTCTTAGTACCTGTATTATTATAATTTTTTCGCTAGATAGAGCATTAATCTCTATCATCCGTTAATGTATTGTTCCATTATTTAAAGTAATAAGAAATAGTTGCAACCCATAAACAAGAGATAAGTATTAAAAATGGTAACGTTTTTTGATGAGTTAGTATCGGAATCAGCTAAACAGCATGCTCAAAAGTCTGCGTTAATTTTCAAACAAACGAAAATGACTTATGAAGAACTTGAAAATAATGTTTTGAATTTGGCCTGTGGTCTTCAATCTATCGGGGTAGAACGGCACGATCGGGTCGCGGTTTTCCTACCCAAATTGCCTGAGACTATCGTAAGTTTATTCGCAATTAGTCGCGCAAACGGTGTGTTCGTTCCAGTGAATTCGGTTTTAAAAGGGCCGCAAGTTCGACACATCCTAAATGACTGTGATGTCAAAATTCTGATTACTAGCAGTGACAGACTTAAATCTCTTGAACCGGTATTATCCAACTGCCCTGCTCTACAACAAGTAATACTCACCGACAAACTACCCGCGTTTAGCATTGATGGCGTGTCTTTTTCGTTACTCTCAGATTTACCAATTCAAGCGTTGAAACATGTACATCGCACCGACAATGACATGGCTGCCATCTTGTATACATCAGGCAGCACTGGCAGACCCAAAGGGGTTGTGTTGTCTCATCGCAATATTGTTGTAGGGGCAATTAGCGTCGCCGAATACTTAGAAAATGATCAATCAGATGTGCTTTTAGCACTGCTACCTTTGAGTTTTGATTATGGACTAAGCCAAATTACTACTGGATTGTTGTGTGGTGCAACCGTAGTGCTAATGGACTACTTTTTGGCAGGTGATGTTGTGAAAGCAATGGCGCAACATCAAGTCACCGGTCTAGCAGCTGTGCCGCCGCTATGGCAACAATTAATGAAAGCTAAATGGACAACAGAAGCAACCGAAAATTTACGCTATTTCACCAATTCCGGTGGTGCTATGCCGCAGGTAACCCTAACCTCGATTCGCGCAACATTCCCCAATGCAAAACCTTACTTGATGTATGGCTTGACTGAAGCCTTTCGTAGTACTTATTTGGCTCCTGCTTTAGTGGATCACAAAATCGGCTCCATGGGTAAAGCCATTCCTAATGCAGAGGTAATGGTGGTTAGAGAGGATGGCACTGAATGTGATGTCGATGAGCCCGGTGAACTGGTCCACAGAGGTCCTCATGTCAGCCTAGGCTACTGGAACGATCCGGCTAAAACAGCTGAACGATTTAAACCTGTGCCCGCTCAGCTTGGCGGTTTAGTATTGCAAGAAATGGCCGTTTGGTCAGGAGATACGGTTAAACGAGATGATGAAGGCTTCCTGTACTTTGTAGGGCGCAAAGATGAAATGATTAAAACTTCGGGCTACCGAGTCAGCCCAATGGAAGTTGAGGAGGCATGTTATCAAGGAGCCAGTGATATTGCTGAGGCCATAGCCAGTGGTGTAAAGGACTCTGAGCTGGGGCAAGCCATTACGTTATTGCTTGTACTCAAAGAAAATGCAAAACATTCCGAAAAAGAAATATTGGCGATGTGCAAAAAGGCCATGCCCAATTTCATGCACCCCAAATACGTCGAATTCAGAACGTCGCTTCCACGCAATCCAAATGGTAAAGTTGACCGCAGTTTGCTTAATAAAGAAGTAAAGGAAAAGTACGAAAATGTCTAAACCCACTCCCGTGCACGCCCCTATGGACCAATTCGAGACCGATCATCAGCAGATTTTAGTGGGTGGAAAAAATCTTGACACCATCGAAGCAATGCTTGATAAATCAGTGTTTTATGCTTACGACAAAAAAATCGTAAAAGCACAAATAGACAAATTTAATCAAGCAATACCTGACGCAATAAAATTACATTATGCAATTAAAGCCAATCCCTACCCGCCACTGGTGAATGCCATGTGCGAATGGGTAGAGGGCTTCGATGTAGCATCGCAAAAAGAAATGTTAATTGCTATCCAATCTGGTATGCCGGTAAAAGACATTAGTTTCGCAGGTCCAGCCAAACAACAAGCTGAAATTAAATCCGCTATTTGTGCCGGTGTCACATTACATGTGGAATCAGAGCTGGAACTAGCGCGGGCCATCGAAATAGGTCAGCAAGTAGGAATATTGCCGATCATTGCGTTTCGCGTTAACCCTGCCTTTGAGCTCAAAGCCTCGGGTATGAAAATGGGGGGTGGTCCGAAGCAGTTTGGTATTGACGAAGAACGTTTGTTTGAAATTCTGCCAACACTCGATTACAAAAAAATACAATTTCGCGGTTTCCACATATTTTGGGGATCTCAAAACCTCAAACAAGAAGCTATTATTGATGCCCATAACAATACATTCGAATTAGCCCAGCGTCTTTTAGATGTGACTCCAGTTAGCGTCGAAACAATTAATTTAGGGGGTGGCTTTGGTATCCCATATTTTCCAGGAGAAACTAGATTAGACCTTGCACCAATTGGAGATAATCTGGCGACACTGTTGTCTAAATATCCAAATTTAGCTCAAATGGAACTGATCATTGAATTAGGTCGATTTGTGGTGGCCGAAGCTGGAATTTATGTCAGTAAAATAACGGATAAAAAAGTGTCGCGGGGCCACACCTACTTAATGACCAATGGTGGTTTACATCATCACCTTTCAAATTCAGGTAATTTTGGTCAAGTGATTCGTAAAAACTACCCAGTGGCAATCGGTAATAAAATGAATCTAGGCCAAGGCACAGAAGCCGTTACCGCCGTCGGTCCTTTATGCACTCCCTTAGATACGCTAGCCGACAAAATGATGTTAACAGACCCGCAAATAGGCGATTGGTTGGTGGTATTTCAATCTGGTGCTTACGGTCCAACAGCAAGCCCTCAAGACTTTTTAGGCCACCCACATGTAGTTGAAATTTTGCTGTAAATTAATCTGGCTTAATAGTTTATGAAATTTTATAAGGCTGGCGTTAAAAAGCTTGCTATCGCTTGCGCTTTTTTCGTCTTTATTGCTTCTGCAGTTGTTCTGATTTTTCTACAAACAGATTACGCAAAAGAGCTAACAATCAAAGGCCGTCAGTACGTACAAATTAATCTGCATAAAAATTGGGGAATAAGGCTTACGCTGTTAAAAAGTGCTGACTTGTTCCTCAAACTCATACCTCAACCATCACTGATTCCGTTTGATAAAGAAGCCTCTGGGGTTGGAGTTGACCATAACAAAATAATTGATTCTCACAGTATTAAAGCACTGTCATTACTCGCTTCCAATTTTTACCCCGTGCAAAACGTCGAAGAGTTACGATCTGCAATGTTGAAGGCTCGAAAAGGCGATGTGATTCTGCTCTATCCAGGTCATTATTCTATTCTAAAACGTCTTGAAGTGAGACACCACGGTAGTCAAGACAGTCCTATTCGACTATTAAGCAGCGTGCCGGGTACCAGCATTTTGGAAATTAAAAATACAGAGGGTATATATTTAAATAAAAGCAATTGGCGCATTGAAAATCTCACATTCCAAGGAGCCTGTGGTCAACAAAGATATTGCGAACATGCAATCCATATGTATGGTAATGCTGATCAAACCCAACTAATTAATAATCAATTTATCGATTTTAACGCCGCCTTGAAAGCCAATGGAAACTACCAACAAAGCCCCGCAGTATTTGCTGATAACGTGTTAGTACAACACAATGATTTTTATAATCAAACCTTACGAAAAACCGACACCCCAGCGACGCCAATAGATGTGGTAGGAGGAAACAATTGGCTTGTTGATAACAATTTCATTGCTGACTTTGCTCGCCAATTAAGTGGTAGAGTTTCAGTAACATACGGAGGGTTTATGAAGGGCGGAGGCTCAGGTGGTGTGTTTAGCAATAATGTGGTGAATTGTGCGTGGCATTTACCTTATCAATCGAGCTTAGATGTTCGGGTGGGCTTATCATTCGGAGATGGTGGCACTCAGGATCAATTTTGTCAAAATACAGATTGTGAGTATGAGCATTTTGCGGGAAAGATAAAAAATAACTTGGTGCTTAACTGTATCAATGATGTGAGCATCTATCTCAATAAAGCTGCCGACACAGAAATAAGCGGAAACACCATATTGAACTCTGTCGGTATAGATGCTCGCTATAAACAAACTTCAGTGAAAATATTTGATAATAGATTAAATGGGCGTATTAATGCCAGAGACAATGCATTTATAAGTCAACGAGACAATGTTATGGTTAAATAACAGCTCACAGCCTACTCAGTTAAAATGAAAAACTTATTTTTATCTTTATATTCTTTAATATTTTTCACGCTGCCTTCTGAAGCACAAATATTCGACAACAGTGTTACCTTCAATTACGCCAGTAATATGGCCCAAATATATTGGCCTGAAGGTAATTTTGCTAAATTCCATAAAAAGTATGCCCGGCATTTAAATGAGTTTGAAGTTCAGGATCTGGATCGTGAGCACACTATTAGCATCGACCTATCGTCTGTTAAATTAACTAATCCACTAATGATTACCATTTCCGCCGCCCCAGGAAACAAAGGCGTGGCCGATTTCCACAGCGTTGAAAAAGGTGGATACAATGCACCTCAATTAACCTTTGTAGAAGGCGATAAAAAGCGTTTATTGTTAGCGGAAATAGATACCTTTGTGGCTAAAAAAAATCGTAAACCAGATGGATCTAAGTCGATTATTAAAGCTGGAGGTGGACATAGTGTGCTGCTGAAATTCCAGTTTAGCGAAGATATCGATTGGCAATCTTTGAAAAATCTTAAGTTACTTCTCACCACGACAAAACGTCAGTACGGCAAGTCGACGCTGCAAACAGATCAAATAGATTATGTTCCGCCATCTCGGCTGCCAGAAGTTAACGGGATTGCACAAAAATACATACTAGATAAAGGAATTAAACAAGATAGCGCAGTTTATTATGCAGATGATTTTGACGAGCAAAGTTGGTTAAACGAGATTAAGAATAAAATTGGCATGTCTGAACCCAAATGGCAAAACACTGGAGAGTTACAATTTATAAAACACAAAAACGTTAGACACTTTACTGGTCAGCCCGGCAACAGCGTGAATATTCAATTTAGAACTTCTCGTAATCTAGCCGGTAACCTCGACTATTATTTTGCTAAGGAAATTGGACGTGAGCCCGAAGAAGCTTATTTTAGATATTATTCGATGTTAGCTCCAGGCGCTAAGGTTAGTGGTGGTGGAAAACTGCCAGGCTTCAGCGGCACATACAACAAAGCCGGCTGGGGTGGTCGGCCAAACAATGGAAAAAATGGGTGGTCGGTACGTGGATCATTTTTTCAAACTGTGCCTTCATCAAACCTTGAATGGGGAGGCCGAATGCCAATCGGTAGTTACCTTTACGAAGTGGATACCAAGAACAAATATGGCAAAACTATATCTTGGGGAGACGAGTTATCGACAATGAAACCGGGACGCTGGTATTCAATTGAACAATATATCAAATTAAATACCCCTGGTGATAACGATGGTATTTTCAGAGTATGGATAGATGGAATACTCATTTATGAACGGGAAAATATGCACTTCAGAGATACGGATAAACTTAAAATAGAAAAAGTATGGTTAAATTATTATTTTGGTGGCGTCGCTAAGCCTAAAAACAACTTCAATATGTATCTCGATAATATCGTTATTGCATCAAGTTACATTGGTCCAGTTAGAAAATAGCCGCCTATTTAGGCGGCTAAGATTAAAAGTAGAATTCCATACTCAATTGAACAAAATCATCACGGCGATATTGATAAATAGGTTCATCTGGCGTATCGCTAGAGAAAAACCAGGCATCAAGACGCCACTTCCAGTTGTCACTGATTCGACTGGATGCTTCAATAAAGCCCGAACGACTATTAGTTTCATCTAAATCTTGCACAATACCAAACAGAATTTCAGTGCCATCAATATCATTGTAGACAACGCGGGTACCAAGCATTAAATCATTCTGCGACGGTGTGAGCAGAGTATTGTCCCGACCATCATATTGGTACTCCATCAGCCACCCCAAATCAAATTGAGTGTCAAACACACCAACAGTGGTATATTCAAATCCTCCCACTAACGCAGTGTAATCTTCAGCTGTAGTTTTACGGCTTATTCCTTCAAACTTAATAAGCCAAGATCCCATTACCGCAAGAAGATCGATACCAGCCTGTTGCATTTGAGGATAATAAGGTCGAAGCAAAGCCGAGTCTTCATTTAATTCAGGAACTAAAATAGGCTCTCGAGAAGTACCATCAAAGTAAGAGACCCCAACTTCCCACATTCCTAACGTGTGCTGCCAACGGGCTGCCCAATCAACATTATTTTCATCATCATCCGACTCATAGAGTGGATTATCAGTATCAACGTCTAGCGCGAACCTTGGTCGTCCATCTAATCCGGCAAACGTACGTTCACGAAAGTAAGGTAAAACGAAGACAGAAGTGGTTCCCCAATCTCTAATTAACGAAAGGTTGACCATGGGTTGGCCAAGCTTATCTTCACCATCAATGGCTTCAATCGAATCAGTTTGGTTAATAACATCAACCAGATGTAAGGATTCTGTTTGTCCCCAAAACACTTTACCCACGCCGGTACGCATTTCCCAACCGTCACCAACGTGCAACCAGATAAGTTCGCGAATATCAGCATGAGTTCGCTCATCGTCGTTTTGATCTATGCGATAAAAAGGTTTGAACGAAATGCTATCATCGCCATCATTGAAAGCTTTGTAGATTTCAGCATACCCGTAGATAGAAAAGTTCGCACGGTCCTGCTCTTCATACAAAGCATCCTGCAAAAAATAACGTTGTTCAATCACTGCTGAGCCGCGAATTTCAATATCACTGGCGGCTGAATTAGAAGCAGTAAATAACAACGCTAAGCATGTTAGAGCAGCGGTACTACCTCGCCCGTTTGAGACTATTCTTGTCAAAGTCACTGTCCTCTAGTCCAGTTTTAAACTCAATTTCATGGGTAATAAGCTCGGTACTTTTACCATTTTGCTCATTAAACATTTCAGTGCGCAATGCACGCCAATATTTATCTAAGTATAAAGTATACTCATCTAATTCAAGGGTTTTTAATAAACTATTTTTCTTATCAAAGTACTCTATTTTGTAAGGGATGTATCGTTCTTGATCTATCCAAACCTTTTGTCGAGTGTAGCCAGAAAACTCATCTACAGGTGTTTGTTCAACCACAAACATTTTTCGATTTTTGTAGGTTTCATCAGTAATATATTTAAAAGTATATTTCTCAACTTCAAACGCTGTCATATCTTCATACGCAAATTCACTGCCCATAAATGGACCAGATTTATTGCGCGATGCAATTCGCTTGACTCGTTTTAACGCAGGCAAATAAATCCATTGTTCATCGGGCTTTTTGGCATGAGAGAAATTAAGAAATGCGGTTCCATTTACATCTTTGGGCTCATCAAATATAGTGAGCGACTTGTCCCCCCCATCTAGATTTTCAAGCCCATGCAAACGCATCGCCCGCTCAGTTTCTTGCCCTTGAGAGTTGCGCAAAATCATAGTTAATTGAGCCACAGAATCTCCCCAACCTCGATCTCGCAATTTACGCTCTTTGGCGATTTCTAACCCTTTTTCCTGTGGCGATTGTGCCACCCCTTCTTTGCCGATTGTGCATAACATGAATACAGTAAAAAAAAGACCGAAACGTTTAATATGAATTTGATTAAATTTCATTGCTTGCTTCCTCAGACAAATTTTGTTTGTCAAACATCAATAGAAAAGCGGGTAAAAACAGGAAATCGACAGCTAAAGCAACGACAATAATAATACCTGTTAACAGCCCCATATCAGAGTTTAGTGCAAAGCTGGATAAAGTTAAGACAGCAAACCCTAAAGTTAAAACCACAGTGGTTACCCAAAGCGCTTTACCAACACTTTTAAAAGCATATCGCACGGCATTTTCAGCAGATTCACCGTGTTGCCGCGCATGCTGGTATTTACTTAAAAAATGAACGGTGTCGTCGACTATTATACCTAAAGCCATACTTAATACGACTGACAAGCCCATATTAATTTCGCCCGAGTATAGTCCCCAAATGCCAAAACCAATTGCTGCTGGTAATAAATTGGGGATTAAACTTATGGCCCCCATTTTCCAAGATTTCAGCGCAAACATTAAGATGACACTAATTAAAACCAAAGCCAAAACTGTACCTCTAAGTAAACTATTCATATTTGCTTCACCGATGTGAGCAAACATTAAGTTTTGACTACCAGCAGTTAAGCGCAATTCTGGGGCATTTTCTTCGACCCACTGATAAGCTTGCTGTTCAAAAGAGGTAATTTCTTTACTGCCTAAGGTTTGCATAGTAACAAAGATTCTAGTTCCCGATTTATCAATATTTAACTGATTATTAAGGTCTAAGTTAAACGGTAGTGACATTTCATAAAGGAGTAAAAACTGTGCGGCCAATGGCTGGCTTTCTGGCAAACGATAATACGCTGGGTCATCGCCATGCATATTTTTATTAAGCCGTAAATAAACATCACTAATTGTAGATACGTTGTCCACCTCTGGTCGTGCTTTTAACCACTGACTAAATTCATGAATATGTTTCAGACTGGTCGGCTCGTTAATTCCCGACTCTTGTTCGGTAAATAAAGCAAAATCTATTGTTGTCATACCGCTTAAAACTTGCTCTTGATAATCTGCGGCAATTTTGAATTCCGCACTATCATCAAAATATTCAACAGGAGTGTCATTTATCTTGTTCATAAGTGACGTACCTATAGCGGCAACAACCACTACAACAGTAAAGGGTAATATACGTTTATGGTGGGCTATTACCCACTCTCCAATCTTTACGAAGCTATCATTGCCGCTATGTGATGCTTTAGCTGCTTTTATTGGCAAAACTCGCAGTATAGAAGGCAGAAAACTAATCGACATAACAAAGGCTATCATCACACCTATTGCGGTTAATGTGCCTAAATCAGCCAGCGCAGGGACATTTGAAAAGTTTAATGTTAGAAAACCAATAGCAGTTGTCGCGCTGGTGATAAAAATAGGCTTGATATTCAGTTGCATACTGGTTTCGATAGCTTCTAATTTTCCTTTACCTTGTCGTAACTCATATAACAAAGACGCGATAACATGCACACAATCGGCCACAGCTAACGTCATAACCAAAGTCGGAACGTTAACTGTTGCAGTGGTTAAATCAAACCCAATCCAGCCGCCGATCCCCATTGTTGAGACAATTGAAAGCGCAACCACCAACAACGTCACAAAGGTGCCAACAAAAGACCGTAATAACACGCCTAAAACCACTAAAATAACAACAAACATCAAAGGTACAAGGGTTGAAGCATCGCCTTTCGCCGCGGTTTCAAAAGCAGAATTCATAAATACAATGCCGGTATGATGAAATTCATGGTCGGGATATAACAATTCATACTTGGCAGTTAATTGTTTTAGAAACTCAACAATCTCAGCGGTTTCTTTGGTCTTATCCCCATCAGGAAGATTAACCGTCACGGCCACAAGCGCGACTTTTCCGTCCGCGTCTACTAATCGATTAAGTAAATTCGGTTCTACTAAAGCAACACTTTTTACTCGCTCAACCAACGCATTATCGATCTTGTCGGAATCAAGTATTAATTGCTCAACTATCATGTCATCGTCTTCAGCCCAAGTATGCTGAAAGTTGGCGATTGAGTCGACGCGACTAGATAAGGGCGTTTGCCAAGCGTCTTCGGTAAAGTCAGCTATTAATTTTAAGGTAGTTGGGTTGAAAACATTTCCCGTTTTTGGCGAAATTAGGATATTGGCGTTTTCGTTTTTACTAAAAATAGCCTGCATCTCTTCAAATGCAATTCGCTGCGGGTTATCTTTCTCAAAATAAACTTTATAATCACCGTTGAAGGCTAATTTCTGCGCACCTGCCCCACACAGGACAATAAATATTAGACTTAGAAATATTGTTAACCAGGGTCTATTTAAAACGGTATTCAACCACAAACTGCGCATTTTTAATCCTCTAAGGGGGGTAAATTGATCGCATTGCAATGCATTAATATTAATTTGCAACAATACATCAATAAGCCAACAAATTCTTTATAAAGCAGATGTTTAACATAATAGTTTAATCCTTCAACAAACACCTAATTACTACCCCATACAATTTTTCATGCCGTATAAAAAAATATTTTTTTATACTTTCCAATTCATCAAAAGAAAAACATAAACCTTTGTTAAACATGTATTTAATCTTAACCCGCTGTCTATTTAGCAGTAAATTTCGGACATCTTTATCACAGTTTGTTTTGATCTTTTGTTAAAAACATGTAGTATTAATCTCAACTGGTCAGATGAGCGGATGTGTTAACAATGAGTATAAGAACAAGTTTAAAGAAAGTTTTACCCCCAATTTCAGTTACCGAGCAAGAAGCCTTGGATGCTGGTGATGTTTGGATTGAATCGTCAATTTATCAGGGGAAGCCTGACATGCAGGCCCTTAGAGATATTCCGGCGGCAAAGCTAACTAAAGACGAGCAAGCCTTTTTAGATGGGCCGGTTACCGAATTATTGGCAATGGTTGACGATTTTGAATTACAAAATAGCAAACATATTCCAGATGAAATTCTCACTTTCTTAAAAGTGAATAAATTTTTTGCTTTGATTATTCCTAAGAAGTTTGGAGGATTAGAATTTAGTCCTTATGCAAACTCAACGATTGTAGCCACTATTGCTGCGACAAGCGGTGCCATTGCGGTAACCGTTATGGTTCCTAATTCCTTAGGCCCTGGTGAGCTATTAATGCACTATGGTACTGAAGACCAACAAAATCAGTGGTTACCAAAGTTAAGTGTTGGCGAAGATATCCCTTGCTTTGCATTGACTGGCCCTGAAGCGGGTTCCGATGCCGGTGCAATTCCAGATGCGGCATACGTCACTAAAGGCACATGGGAAGGCGAAGAAGTTATTGGCCTAAGTGTTAGTTGGGATAAGCGTTACATTACCTTAGCTCCGATTGCCACAGTACTTGGCCTTGCTTTCAAAGTATTTGATCCAGACCATTTAATTGGTGATTCCCTAGAACTTGGTATCACCTGCGCGCTGATTCCTAAAAGCCATCCAGGTGTGGAGTTAGGTAATCGTCATGATCCAATGGGTGTGCGTTTTTATAATGGTACCACTCGGGGTGAAAACGTATTTATTCCAATGGACTTTATCATTGGTGGCCAAAAGAATATTGGTCGTGGATGGCAAATGTTAGTGGCCTGTTTAGGTGCCGGCCGCGGTATCTCATTGCCTGCTATGGGCGTTGCGACTGCACAAACTGCATTTAAATCTACTGCGGAATATTCGTTCGTACGTGAACAATTTGGTGTACCTATTGGTCGCTTCGAGGGTATTCAAGAAAAACTAGCTGACATTGCTGGAAAAACCTTTGTGTTAGAAGCGATGCGAGTTTTAACAACTGAAGGCCTTGGCTTAGGGCTTAAACCATCGGTTGTCACAGCTATTGCCAAATACCACATGACAGAATTAGGTCGCGATGTACTCAATTCAGCCATGGATGTGCAAGCAGGTAAAGCGATTCAACGTGGTCCTCAAAACACCTTGGCAAATGGATATTCGGCATTACCAATTGCGATAACGGTTGAAGGCGCGAATATTTTAACGCGTAACCTGATGATTTTTGGACAAGGTGCGATGCGTTGCCACCCTTACCTAAAAGAAATGGTTGATTTAATTCACAGTGAAGATAATTCGGCTGATAGCGAATTCAATAAAGTGTTAGGCAAGACGGTTAAATTCAGCGTGGCGAACTCGTTCCGTTCAATTTTGAATAGCTATATACCTTTTGCACGTTCAGCGAAAAGTGCGATGCCTGAAGTGAAAAAGTACGAAAAACGGCTAAATGCACTGTCGGCAAAACTTGCTCCACTGGCTGACCTTTCATTGTTAGTATTAGGCGGTGATCTGAAAAAAGCAGAGCTTTTATCTGCACGTCTAGGTGACATCATGAGCTACACCTATGCTGCCATGGCTGTTGTACGCTTTTATGAGCAAAAAGTGTCTAATCGAGCTGAAGCGTTACCCTACTTCGAGTACGCAATTCAGTGGTGTTTACAGCAAGGTGAACAAGCGCTGGTTAATTTTGTTAACAACTTCCCGAATACTGCTACCCGCGGTTTGATGAGAGTACTAACAAACACTTATAGCTCTTCGGTAAAAGGAATTTCTGATGATTTGGTTCGTCAGCTATCTGCGGCAACTATGCAGCAATCGAGCATTAAGAGCGAATTAACGCATCTAGTGAAATCTAATGTAGGTGATGGAAATTACATTAACGAACAAGCGTTCGATGCAAAACATGCGGCCATGCCTGTTCTGAAGAAGATTCAAAAGCAATTACGTCAAACTCCTGTAGTGCCGGCTTTAACCTTCGAACATATCGTGAATACCTTTGCTGACAAAGGTCTGTTAAGCACTGCTGAAGTTGCTTTAGTTATGGATTACAACGACAAACGTAAATTGGCCGTAAGAGTAGATGAATATACATTTGATTTAGAACTAGTGGATATACATAAAGCGCCCGATTCCCAGCAAGCTGACGCAGCTTAGGCGAATAACCGTTCAAAAAGCAGATAATAATATCTGCTTTTTTTTTGCCTAACTTTTACTTAATTTACCCCTCTGATGCAGGATAATTGCTGCATTGATAGCATCGGCCACAAAAAAACGCTACCATCACGGATATCCGTAAAGAATATTGTTTAATCAATATTTAGACACGACCCTCATCACAAACTCAAGATTATATAAGGTTGGATTATACGTAATGGCAAACGAGCGATTAGATAACGATCTTCCTAACATCGTTCTAGATAAAGAAGATAGAGAAGCTTTTCAACGCACAAGAGCGAAAGAAAAAACCAAATCCAAAAAATCAGGCGACTCCAATAAGGAAGATAAAAGTGGTGTTTCGGGTGCTTGGTTATTTTTAGTATTGCTGATTGCATTGGCAGCTTGTGGCGCAAGTTATTGGCTTTACCAACAAAAAATGCAAAGCGATGCTGAATTAGCTAACGCGATTAGTCGTGTAGCAGAATTAGAAAGACGCCTGTCTGCCACAGGTGAAGAAATGGACCAATCGGCTGGTGCACTTAGAGTAACTGTCTCTGAACTAACGGAAAAAACAGATGAGTTATGGGCTCAAATGGACAAGCTTTGGGCCTCAGCTTGGCGCAGAAATCAAACTGACATCAATCAACTTGCTGAAAATGTAAAACAACAAAATAGTCAAACTCAGAAGAAGTTAGGTGTCATGGAAGGTGACTTTTCAACTGTCTCAACTAACTTAGCGATATTACAAGAGCAACTGTCACAACAAGCAAATGAGTTATCGCAACTTAGTACTTTGTTAGCGGAAGTGAAATCTAGCAGTAACAATAGCGCCAGAGAAGTAGGTGATATTCAAGCGAAGCTCGTCGCTCTAGATCAAGTTAATGGCGCATTGACTCGCCGTGTCGCTGAATTAGAAAAATGGCGCAGAGATGCCCAAATCACCACCACGGTTCCCTAATCAATTTGAAATAACTGTGTAGTTAAAAACAAAAGGCTCAATATTTGTAATATTGAGCCTTTTGCTTATAAGTACTGACATTTAAAACTAACAACCCCAACAATATTCACTGGATGATAAAGAGCTACTATTGTCTTTATCCCAGGCTTTTCTTCCGTCACTGTAGAAATAAATATTGCCATCACCGGCTTGAGAAGTGCCAGACACAGGTGTTGCGGTTATCATGTAACTGTTTCCCGACGTCGAAACGCTTTCAATAGTTAGGTTATACTTTTTGTTGGCTGCTGGTTCAGATGATGGAGAATAATCATGAAATATAGCTGGTTTCCCCGTATCCGCAGCAGATTCAGCAGCTCCTTTATAACTATAGGTCGACGCTTTATGGCGCTCCATAGCTGCGGCTAAAGCCATTAAATCAGACTGGGCAGCACCTCTGTTGCTGGTTTTTAAAAAACCTTGATAACTTGGATAAGCAATACTGGTGATAATGCCAATTATGGCAACTACTATCATCAACTCAATTAACGTAAAACCCTGATTTAAATTACGTTGCATCATCATTCCTCTTGTCACTCTCTTTCAACTTCAGTTTTCCAACTGTTTTTCAACACTCGTTCGAAACGTCCATAAATATTTTCAGCTAAACACTCAAATGCGGTACCACATGCTATTGGGTCTCCATCCTCATCAACGTCAATCACTGCTGAAGTACATTCAGTACCTAAACACACCACAGGTGTCGTAATATCTTCTATTAGAATTTTAGTCTCAGGCGCGATACCCGTTTGTTGCAGTTGTGCATATCTGTCTTCATTGGACAAGTCGTCATCATAATTCAAATCAGTTACTGCGTTAGCATTGACTAGATTAACTAGATAAGCACGACTGTTCCCTGTGGGAGGTGCACAGGCGCTATCACTTGCTGACGCGGGTAAGTAGGTGGTGAAAAACAACTTATAATCAATAATTAGTGGCGAGGCTAATACCTTTTCACCACCAGCTCCTAGGGTTAAATACCAACCGTGTTTACTGGCGAACTCTGATGTTGCAATTTCCTTAACGGTATCATCGCTAGAGGTCAATGTATGAGCAGTGGCATCAAATAAATCTGAAATCAGATAGGGTGTTGCTGGTAAGGTATAATTACCATCTTCATCAAGATTAAAAACACCTTCGTCTTTAATCATGTAAAAGTGATCCTGAATTACACTATTTAGCGGTTTAGCTCGAAAGCCTGAACCAACAGCCACAGCGTAAAAGTGATCATTACCGAGGTTGATTTCTGACACATCTGGACCATAAAAGAAGCGTCTATTATCAGCCGCTGCATCGCCACCAAATTTGGCCATTACAGCTCCAGTTACAAGCTCGCTTACACCACTACCATTATGTATATCTAGTCTGAACAGTTGACCGCCCATATCAGCAACATACATATGGTCTGCAACACCGTCCCCTTCCCTGTCAATCACAGATACTCGAGCAGGAATACTGTACTGCATGTCAGTAAGCACTAGATCTGCATCAGCATTACTCGCACTCCAAATCAAACTGCCAGTATCAGCGTCTACCATATAGACCGCGTTACCAACAGAATCAGCACTGCGAATTTCTTTATCGTCTTGCGACTCATCATAGCCACCAGCAAAAATTAAAACATCTTTAGTGGTAGAACCTATTTTCACTTTAGTAACAGTAGGCCTTGACCAACTTTGTCCTAACTTTTCAAAGCCAGTGCTACCACCACTAATTTCAAATTTCAGTGCAGGTTGGGTTTTATTGGTAATATCAAATGCATAATAATTGCGGCCACCTCTGCGCATTCCTACATAAAGGTAAATACTGTCGTCAACATTGCGTAAGACCATATCGCCATCTAAACCATAAATATGATTATAAGATGAGCCGTCTTTATATAAATCATACTGATTAGTTAACAGCTCTTTGGGCATAACCGCAAAGTTTTCACTGCCCGAACTTGGATCAAATGAATGCAATAAACCGTGGTTAGTAGCGACTAAAATTGCACTATCTGTGGATGAATAATTAACGATAATAGGCTGAGAATGAATCGGGTCTCCCATAGCCAAGCGAATATCAGTGTAGTCGCCGTCCCCATCTTCATCTCTAACATCTACGCCGCGTACCCATTTAAGAATATCCGTACGCAGTTCATCCGCATCAGGTAAGGCTGAAATAGCTAAGTCATCTTTACTAATATTAGAATTACTTTCATGTATTTGATTCGCATCAACGGCTATAGAACCGGTACCTTCAAACGCATATATATTGCGCGTCAGATTCATTCTGCTTGCCGCACCACCTTCTCTAACGTCATTACCATCGGCTAATACAGACCAGTAGCTATGCGCATTTTCAGAAAAGAAACCAGTACCTTCATCTACTGCCTCTATACCATTTTGATCTAAAACTTGATCACCGTCGATGCGATAACGTTTCAAGTTTCCAGGCCATATAGCGCCTTCTGAAGGTTTAAATAAAGCAAAATAAAGCTCATCATTGTGGGTCAAGCGATTTAGCTGGTTAACCGCAACACCAGGAGACACGAAGGTCGTATTAACATCTTTAACCGTTTTTAAAATTGATGAGAAAGCGGTAACTAAATCAGCGGAATTATCGGCTTCATAGAAACCTCCGCCACCATTGATAGCGAGTTGGTTTAAAAAAGCACTGGCACTGCTGCTGGTGGCAAACCCAATGGTGTGTGTGATAATTCGAGTATCGATGACAGAGTCACCCAAATCACCGATATTTTTGACCAAATCTACACCGCATTTCTCACCACCACTTCCGGAGCAATTTTTCCCTAGCAAAGCCTCAATTTTTGACTCGCTGTGATTGTAGTTTGCTTCACCATCAGAGAGTAAAACAATATGGTTATTGGTCTGACATTGCTGATCTTGAATCGGCGTATCGTATACCGCACCTGAAGGTATGTACTCACCAACACAATAGCTAGAACTTAAATTATCTTCAGTACACCCATATGGAAGCACTGAATTATCGCCGATATAAGACAACCGGTGACTGACACGAGTGCTTCTGCGCACAGAAGATGACACTGAACTAGGACCACGTTGTAAGCCATAATCTACCGCTCGACCACCGTAATAATTTGTAGCCTCTAATAATGTATCAACTATGGGGGTATAACCATTTGCGGTTAATTCATCCACTTTACCAATCAAGTGCTCTCTTACCGTTGAGGTACTTCCTGGTGTAGATAATCCTTCATATTCAACCACTAAAACGGGAGTTGCAGAGGGTTTACCATTATATGAGTAGGCACCTCTAACACCGGTGATATCAGACACCACAAAGGACATATCATTCCCCGACTCCCAATCCCCTCGATTAACTAACTCCTGCACAATAGAAGACAAGTCTGGGGTTTCATAAGTGTAGTTCTTGTACCAACTTGGAATGCTTCCCCAGGTCACAGACGCCGAAGTTTTAGGGTCGTTTCGCAAGCGATACCTTGAATAATATTTAAAGTTACCAGGGTCGGCTTGATTAATACCTTTAATAACAAAAGAGGCACCACTGCCTGTGCGGTTTTGATATGCTGTAAAACGAATATAAGCGTTAGTGATTATTGCATTTTGTGGTAGTGCTAAGCTTCTAAATCGCATACCTACATAAGCGTTATAAGACGGATTGAAAGTTAACTCTGTCCCCGTAGATTCATAACCATTAGTGCGTTCTTCAGCATTATCATCGTTAGAAGCAACTTGATAAGTACTCGAGCCTCTCACGCAGCCGGGTGATGAAGAACTGTCATAGGCGACCACCAGTTGCACGCCCGAGCCCGAACCATCTTCAAAGGATTCGATTTTTCGGTTACTTGAACTATCCACACTTGAGCCTTCAATAATGACATTTAAGTCGTTTTGACCACACCACGTAGTTTGATCAATCACTTCTTGTATTACGTTGGTTATATCTGGTGAAGATATGGTTTGGCCGGCCAATGGCCAACTATTGTCACTACTCCAATCGACCTCATTTGAAGTTAAAGTACGGGTGGAAATATCGAAACTATTACTATTAAAAGCAGTAGCATCAGGGACCCGTTCCGCGCGTATTTTAAAAGTAGTAGCTGAAGTATTTAGCTGTGCTGAGGTAAAACGCAAATAAGCGTTGGTAATAGTCGCGCCTTGAGGAATATTGAGCTCTTGAAAACGAAAACCACTGGTCACCACCTCAGTTCCATATGAAAGCCGGATTTCAGAACTAGTCCGGTTTACACTACCCAGTATTTCATAGGCGTCATCATTGCCCTCAATTATCGTTTTGGTTAGCACCGGTAAAACACTGGAGTCTATTTGGCTCACTGGATAGAGTACGGGGCCACCGTAATCGGAAAAGCGCATTAAACCTGCATTAATATTGGTTACCGAGCCTAAGGTCTCTTTTAACGCATTTTGAACCCGCAACATCCGCGTTTGATCTGTACCATCCTTTGAGTCCATACTGCCTGAGGTATCCATAATGAACAGTACGTTGGGATAATATTCAACAGCAGCATCAGAACTGCCTAAATAAATTTCTAAATCATCAGCAAATGCTGAAAACATAATCATGCTCGAAAATATGCAAGCTAAACCAGAATGCAGCGCTTTTTTAATAGACATAAATACAACCTCGCTATTGTGACGCTGGCGCAAAAACGGATGCACTTAACGTATTAGCCACAGCAAACTTGGATCCTTCCATCCTTCCGCAACCTTTAATGATAAAAACATGACAATTAATGTTACTGCCACCAATAACATTGCTCGATCCTAAACACGCACGTTCTGCAATAAACGCTGTTCTAGACCAACTGGAAATGGCCGGATTATCATCGTATAGACCTTCAGCAACATGAACAGTATTAGTAGTCAGCCCATTGGCGGCGGTAACTGCGCGGTTTGTCCAATCGTCGTCATTGAAACAACTCATGTCATCATTAACCAAATCCACAGCGTCTCCCATTCTGGCTTGAGATAAGGGATCAAGTTTATCAGGATCAGAAAGTAACACTTCATCTTCAGATTCGAACACCACCCCAGCAATTGCAGATTCTGCTGCATCAAAAGCTAAAGATTGTTTCTCCATTGATACCGCCATTTTGTTTTGCATTAAACTACTGGATACTGAAGCCACACCAAGAACGGTTAAGCTCATTAACACCAATAGTGCAAATACCATAACTAAACCATGTTGTTTCATACTTTTATACTTCGCATTAGGTTCTTTGCATTTCGTAACGTAATTGTGGTTTCAAACAATTTAAACAGACGATTCTCGCTAGGAGAAATGGCTGTCTCATTTAATAATTTGAAACTCGGCACTGAATTTAAAAACACTTCAGCGTCACCTTTAATCAATACAGCAATTCGAATAGCCACAACTTGACCATTATCAGCTAAAATTGCAGGCAGTTGGTCGGCAGTAACGTAACTTACTGGCCGCGCAGAGTTGTCGCCAGTTAACAAATTATTGGTGTAACCGTATTGAACTTGAAAGCTTTCGACTTCATCCAGTAGGATCACTGGGGAATGTCCATCGTGTCCTACGGCCACTTTTTGTCCCCGTAACACACGTCCATCAAATCCCCTGCACTTTAGGGTTTTACCATCAACAAAATATTCGTTAACCACGAAAAACTCTTCATCATCGGCATATCCTAATTTATAACCACGACAATCCGTCTTCCCTTGCATTGCTACAGCTACTTTGTCACTCGCTCCTGACGCCCCTTGGGCAGAACCAACATCATCAAAAGCAGCAAAATCCCCAGGCAGAATAACGGGGTGGTTTCTAACAAATGCACTTTCTAAGACAATATCTTGATCGGTATTTAATGCGGGGTCTAAGATGTCGTATAAACCCGACATTAGAAGTTCGTTACGCAAACGGGTAATAATAAAGCGTCCACTTTCTTGGGTAGACGACAAAGAACGGTTCAAACGTTCAGTCAAACTGTTGCTGACTAAAACTTGAATAATGGCGCCGGTAATCAGTAGTCCAAGCGCCAAGGTGATCATAATTTCGACTAAACTAAAACCACCTTGAGAACGATTAAATGCCCTCATAACAGCACATCCAACTTAACGCAATCACGAGCTTCATCATCTTCCGATTCACACTCGTCATTTAAGGTTCGATCAATATTTTTCCAATTTTCCACCGGCCAAGATAAAAGAATGCTCACTCTTGAACCTGTGCTGCACGCCTCGCCATCAAGAGCATTGTTATCTTGACAACTAACTGCCAAGGTTACCGATGGATTCGATGACACCGCCGAACAAGATGCTTCGTAACCATCATAAACAGCAAATTGAGCCGCAGAACATTGTCCACCCGCACAATCAGGTATCGCCGCCGGTTTAGTTAAACAGAAACAGTTATAATCCGAAGCTGTACTAGCACATGAAAGGTTATTAAAATTATACACATCGCTATCAAAGTAGTTTTCATCAACCACCAAACCATCGCCAATTAGAGACATTCTAGCACTGGCTCTGAGCCTCTCACTTAGTTGCTGAGCAACCATTACCGATTGTGAACGGTTTAACGCGTCAGAATTAGAAAAAGAACTGATAAACTGCAAAGAAGCCACACCCAGTATGCCAATTGACAATATAAATAGCGTCACTAACACTTCAATCATACCTACGCCATGTTGACGTAAATAAATCTGTTGATTAGTTTTGCTATTGATCACACCCATTCCTCAATTCTCGTTTATCTTGCCGAATTTAAGTTATCTGCAGCACCTAGTATAGCCAGTAACCTTGCTTCCTAAGGAAAGACTTGCTTGATGGTAGTAAATTTAGCCTATTTGACACAAGTTTTGGTTATCGTAAGTACGGCTTAGGTATGAAAATGAGGTAGTAAAGTATAATTTTGAGAGCGTTATAAAGCGGAGGTATTCAACAAAGACAGCCATATTAAGAAAAATTAAGGCTGCCTTCGTTATGCTTTTCAATACCTTAATAAAAAGGAAAAATTAAAATAGTTGCCCAATCGAAAAGCAAATTGGCGCTTAAAACAGAAACTATATTTGACGTACTCTGAGCTCTTTAGGTACAGCAAACTCTATATTTTCTTCACGACCAGGACGTTCGTGTGCTTGTTTAGCGCCCCAACTAAGAAGTTTATCGATAACTTCCTTAACTAAAACTTCAGGCGCGGAAGCACCTGCGGTTACGCCGATATTTTTAGCGCCATCGAGCCATTCTTTTTGAATGCATTCAGCACTGTCGATTAAATGTGCTTGTGCGCCGATTTTTTCAGCAAGTTCACGAAGGCGGTTTGAATTAGAGCTATTTTGCGCACCAACAACAAGCAATACATCACAGTCTGCAGATAGCTCTCTGACCGCATCTTGTCGATTTTGAGTGGCATAACAAATATCGTCTTTGCGCGGGCCTTCGATGGCAGGAAACTTTTCCCGAAGGGCATCAATCACATCCGCTGTATCATCAACTGAAAGTGTTGTTTGACTGCAGTAATACAACTTTTGAGGGTTCTTCACTGGCACATTGGCAACGTCATCCACCGACTCCACCAGATAAATTCCACCAGCATCGTTATTGTACTGTCCCATAGTTCCCTCAACTTCAGGGTGTCCTTGGTGACCTATTAGGATACATTCAGTGCCTTTTTTACTAGCGCGCATGACTTCCATGTGTACTTTGGTAACCAGTGGACAAGTTGCGTCAAACACTTTTAAACCGCGTTTATCTGCTTCATTGCGCACCGCTTGAGATACACCATGAGCAGAGAAAATAACGATACTATCATCGGGAACTTCATTTAATTCATCAACAAACTTGGCACCACGTTGTTTCAATCCATCGACCACAAATTTATTATGGACGACCTCATGGCGTACATATATTGGCGGCGCAAAGATTTCTAACGCTCTTTCAACGATAGTGATCGCGCGGTCAACACCGGCACAGAAACCTCTTGGATTGGCTAAATGAATCTGCATAAGTTACACACTTAGCTTACGCTAAGAATCTCCACATCAAAAATTACCGTTTGACCGGCCAATGGGTGATTAAAATCGACAGTTACTGAGTCTCCAGCGACATCGCGAATAATTCCCGGAATTTCACTGCCATCTGGCTGACTAAAAGCAATGATAGCGCCCACTTCAATAGGAGTCTCAGCAGAAAAACGAGATTTATCCATATGGTGAATATTATCAGGATTAGGCATGCCAAAGGCTTCATCCGCTTGTAAGGTAAATGCCTTTTTATCACCTTCTTTCAAACCCAATAAGCAGGATTCAAAATTAGCAGTCAAACTGCCATCACCCATTTGCAGCTTAGCAGGTTTATTATTCACCCGAGTGCTATCTGCAGCTGAGCCATCAGACAATTTAAGATCAAAATGCATTAGCACCTCACTGGATTGATTAATTTCCAGCATTATCTGTTTCTCCATCTTTTTCTTTATTCTTAAACATATCAACAATTAGTAAAAATGCGCCCAAACAAATCGCGCTATCAGCGACATTAAATACCGGCCACTCATACTGTTGATAATAAACATGTAAAAAGTCGACTACGTAACCATACATAATACGATCGTAAACATTGCCAAGTGCACCACCTAGAATTAAACAAAATGCAACGGGCAACATAATTTGATGTTTTTTGGCACCTTTTAACCAACGCAAAATTACCACACTTACGGCTATCGCTATGCCAGTGAACATCCATCTTTGCCAGCCACTTGCATCATTGAGAAAACTAAATGCTGCGCCATAATTACGTGTATGAGTTAGATTGAAAAAAGGAGTAATTTGAATGGATTGATACAACTCCATTGCAGCTAGCACTGCATGCTTACTCCACTGATCTAGCACTAAGGTTAAAACAGTAAGCCATAAAAAACGTAATCCGGTTTGAGAGAATAAATTAAGCATATTGTCTCGACTCACCAGCACCTTCTACATTGTCTACGCAACGATGACACAACTCAGGATGAGTTTGGTCAGTACCTACATCTGCTCGATGGTGCCAACAGCGAACACACTTGGCATCCTCTGATTTCACAATCTCCAACCATAAATCGGCGATTTCAGTGCCAATTGCGTTGTCAGGCTTAGCTGAAGCTTCGACTACTTTCGCTGTGGAGGTAATCAACACAAAACGCAATTCATCTTGCAATTGTAAAAGCTTAGCGGCTAATTCTTTGCCTGCATACAGGGTCACTTGAGCTTCAAGTGAAGCACCTAATTTACCCTCTTTTCGCTGTTGCTCTAAAGCTCTATTTACCTGCTCTTTGACTGCAAGTACCTGTAACCAAAAAGCATTATCGAAGCTACCAGCGCTAGATTGTTTCGGTAAACCATCGTACCAAGTACCAGTAAACACGAATTCGTCACGTTTACCTGGCATTTCCTGCCACAGCTCTTGTGCAGTAAAGCTAGTAATGGGTGCCATCCAGCGTACTAATGCTTCAACAATGTGGTACAACGCGGTTTGACAAGAACGTCTAGCATGTCCATCTGCCTTAGCAGTGTACTGACGGTCTTTAATGATATCTAAGTAGAAACTACCTAATTCAATCGAACAAAACTGCATCATTTTTTGGCTTACAACCAATAAATCATACTTTTCGTAAGCTTGAATAATGTCATTTTGAATTTCTGCAGCACGTCCAACCGCCCATTTATCCAGTTCAACCAACTCATCAAAAGGCACTAAATCTGTTTCCGGATTAAAGCCATTCAAGTTAGCTAGAAGGAATCTCGCGGTATTACGTATACGGCGATAGGAATCCGCTGAACGTTTTAAAATTTCATCCGATACTGCAATTTCACTGCGATAATCGGTAGAGGCAACCCACAAGCGCAAAATGTCCGCGCCTAATTTATTAATCACTTCCTGAGGAGCGACGGTGTTACCGATAGACTTTGACATCTTCTTACCTTCACCATCAACGGTAAAGCCATGAGTTAACACTTGCTTGTATGGAGCATGTCCTTTTTCAGCCACACTGGTCATCAATGATGACATAAACCATCCGCGGTGTTGGTCTGAGCCTTCAAGATATAAATCAGCTGAAGCAGGAATATCATCTCTACTGTCCACCACAAAGTGATGAGTGACACCTGAATCGAACCAGACGTCTAAGGTATCTGGAACTTTTACAAACTCTGTTGCGTCGTCACCCAAAAACGCCTGAGTGTCGATGTCCCACCAAGCTTGGATCCCACTTTTTTCAACTAACTTCGCTACTTTTTCCAACAGTTCATCGGTATTTGGATGCAGTTCACCGGTATCTTTATGAACAAATAAAGCGATTGGCACACCCCACGTACGTTGGCGTGAGATACACCAATCAGGACGTCCTTCGACCATACTCTCTATTCGGCTTTGCCCCCATTCTGGTATCCATTGGGTTTTCGCGATTTCGGCCAAAGATTGTTGACGTAACCCATTTTTGTCCATGCTGATAAACCATTGGGGAGTTGCACGGAAAATAATTGGCGTTTTGTGACGCCAGCAATGAGGGTAACTATGCGTATAAGCATGATGGTGAACCAAAGCTTTGCGCTCCACTAACACATCAACAATGTGAGAGTTAGCTTTTAGTACGTGCTCGCCTTCAAACAATTCAGTGCCAGGCAAATATACACCGTTTGCACCCACTGGATTAGCGACTTCTAAACCGTACTTTGCACCAACGTTAAAATCGTCGACACCATGACCAGGCGCCGTATGTACACAGCCAGTACCGGACTCAGTGGTAACATGGTCACCTAAAATAATAGGTACCGTAAAGTCGTAAAATGGATGCCATATATGTTGATTTTCTAATGCATCACCATGGCAATAACCTAACGCGTGATAATGTTCAATGCCAAAACGGTCCATACAAGAACTAACCAAATCGGACGCTATCACCAATCTTTCAGGCTTATCACCCTCAACTTGCACTAAGGTATACTCAAGTTGCGGACTCACACAAACAGCTCTGTTGGCAGGTAACGTCCATGGTGTTGTCGTCCAGATAACCACTGAAACGGGACCTTCTCCCACGTGATTTTCTGGATGTTTAAAGGCTTCTGCTATGGCGTCTTGATCTTGCGCACTAAAACGCACATCAATCGAAGGTGACTGTTTGTCTTGATATTCAACTTCCGCTTCAGCTAGAGCCGAACCACAGTCAGTACACCAATGAACAGGTTTAAAGCCTTTTTCCATATGACCTGAACGCACTATACCGCCAAGTGCCCGAATGATGTCGGCCTCTGAGGTAAAGTCCATTGTTTTATAGGGTCTGTCCCATTCGCCTAAAACACCAAGGCGAATAAAATCACTTTTTTGTCCGGCTATTTGACGTTCAGCATACTCGCGACATTTTTGTCTGAATTCAGCTGCAGTGACCTTCTTACCTGGTTTGCCTACCTTTTTTTCAACTTGTAGTTCAATAGGCAGACCATGACAGTCCCACCCAGGCACATAAGGCGCATCAAAGTCAGATAGAGTCTTAGATTTAACAATAACGTCTTTAAGAATTTTATTTACCGCATGACCGATGTGAATATCACCATTCGCATATGGAGGGCCGTCATGCAAAATAAAAGGTGTTTTGCCTTTTTTAGCATCGCGAATAGCATGGTAAAGTTTTTTCTGAGTCCATTGCTTCAGCATTTGCGGTTCCCGATTAGCCAAATTTCCGCGCATTGGGAAGTCTGTTTCGGGTAAATTTAACGTATGTTTATAATCGCTCATTGAGGCTAAAATCCAATTCTTAAATCTATTTTAATCAGCACACAAAAGCTCACGAGCTATTTGTGCATCGAACTCTATTTGTTTTTTCAATAGTTCGAATGACTCGAACTTAATTTCGTCTCTTAACTTCTTAATAAATTCCACTTGAATCAACTGCCCATATATTTGTTTATTAAAATCAAACATATGAACTTCAAGCTGAGAACGTTGACCATTTACTGTAGGACGGATCCCCACATTAGCAACGCCATTTAAGTAAGCACCATCTAATCTTACTTTTACTGCAAACACGCCTTGAATTGGTGTTTGACATCGTTTCAACAAAACATTTGCCGTAGGGAAACCTATTGTTCTCCCACGTTTTTCACCATGAACCACTTTACCGGCAATGGCAAAAGGCCTGCCTAACATCGCTTCTGCTTCTGAGATATCCCCATTTGCCAAAGCGGTGCGTATTTCAGTAGAACTAATACGGCAATCTTTACGTAAAAAACTCCGAGTACTAACGACTTTGTATCCGTACTTGTCGGCATTTTGCTCTAGTAATGTAAAATCACCTTGTCGCCCTTTGCCAAAGCGGAAATCATCGCCTACCACTAAAAACTTGATACCCAACTTTTCAACAAGCAGGTGTTTAATGAAATAATTAGCGGTTTGGCTTGCAAACTCTCGGTCAAACTTAATACATAACAGGCGATCAACGCCAACCAATCTAAGTTGTTCGAATTTATCCCGCAATCGACTTAATCGCGCTGGCGCATCTTCAGGCGTAAAAACTTCTTCAGGTTGAGGTTCAAATACCATAACGGTGGAAGGCAACCCAAGATTTTTAGCCTGTAGAACCAAATTTCGCAAAACGGCTTGATGACCTAAATGTACACCATCAAATTTGCCAATTGTTAACACGCATCCTTTGTGGTCCTCGCGGATGTTGTGTAAACCTCGGATCAATTCCACTGCTTTCCTCAATTCAATAACTAAATTATTTCACTTCGATCAAAGGCGGGAATTATAACGAACTGTGCAAGTAAAGAAAGTCAATCGGTGTTATATACTAGCAAAAGTAGGTATTAGTGGACAAAACTCACAAAAACCAAGGAATTTATCGGTTTAATATCTAGGTTTATTCGCTGATTGATTGTTTTACTGAACTTTATGGGTACCGACGAAACTGCTTGTTCGAACCCCAACTAGCAGTAAGGTGACTACAAAGGATAAAAATCCAAACACTATTAGCTTGGCTAATTCGTATGCTTTTGAAAGCGTGTCCATGTTCTGCCAAATCGTCACATCAGCATTAAAAAATTGTATGACTGACACCATCACCACACAACCGGCTAGTATTTTAAGCAAAAACACACAAGTATTAGCTGTAATTTGAAACACCCCTAAACGATGTAACTGCACGTACAAAAGTGTTGCATTCATGGTTGCCGACATAGCCGTTGCGATAGCAAGACCGACATAACCATAAGGAATGGCTAATGCGATGTTAAAAAATATGTTAGCCACCATGCAATAAATACCGTAACGCACAGGGGTTTTGAGATCTTGTCGAGAGTAGAAGCCAGGTGCCAGTACCTTCACTAACATAAAGCTCAATAAACCAGTGGAATAGGCCATTAAACTATAAGACGCCATAGTGGCATCTTGCGCGGTGAAAGCACCGCCATAAAATATGGTTAATAACATAGGTTCAGCCAGCACAAATAAACCAGCCGCTGCCGGCGCCCCAAGCAAACACACAACCTTTATTCCCCAGTCCATACTGTTGCTAAAGGATTGTCTATCTTGACTCACATACTGTTTTGAAAGGGTTGGTAGAATAACAGTCGCAATAGCAATACCGAAAAGCCCTAACGGAAACTCCAATAACCTATCGGAATAGTAAAGCCAACTAACCGAACCTGTCATTAATGTGGTGGCAATCATAGTATCGATAAGTAGATTGATTTGACTCACAGATACACCGAACAGCGCGGGGATCATCAAACGTCTGACTTTACGAACTTTAGGATCAGACCAAGCCCATTTGGGCTTAACTAGCACACCAGCGCGATATAAAAATGGAATTTGAAATAGTAATTGCAACATTCCGCCTGTAAAAACACCCCAGGCCAGCGCGAACTCTGGATTTTCAAAATACGGAGATAAATACAGTGCGCAACTGATAATCGCCACATTTAGCAGCACAGGCGTAAACGCCGCAACCGCAAATTTATTCAGCGTATTTAATATGGCACCAGACAAACCAGTTAGCGAAACAAAAAATAGATACGGAAAGGTAATTTTCAGCATTAAAGCAAAGGGTTCGAATTTATCCCCTTGCGGGCCGTCATTTAAATAATCAACAAACCAACCTGCGCCAAAAAGCGCCGCCACGACTGGCGAACCTATTACCCCTAAAAGAGTGACTATGGTTACAATGACACCTAAGGTACCTGAAACTTTTGCGATAAATAACTTGAGATGCTCTTCATCACCCTCACTTTTCACTTCAGATAAGACCGGAATAAAGGCTTGAGCAAACGCCCCTTCAGCGAATAAACGACGTAAAAAATTGGGAATTTTATTCGCGACTAAAAAAACGTCAGCGGCTGCGCCCGCACCGAGCATGTTGGCCACCACCACATCACGTATTAGGCCAAGTATGCGCGACAAAAACGTCATAAATGAGACAATGACACCGGACTTAAGCAGTTTTTTTGACAAAAATGATTCCTTTACACCGTAGCCGGTAAAAACAGGGGGGTATTATGCGCGATAAAGTAGAACAGAGTCTATACTCTCCCCTGAATCCAAGGTAAATTAGAATACTTGATGTAAATATCGATTATTCCTTTAAAACTGTTTGACAAAGGCCTATCAAATAGGCACAATCTGCGCCCTTGAATTTTGACTAGATTTTTTTCGGGAGTTTCAAATTGGCTAACATTAAGTCTGCTAAGAAACGCGCAATCCAAGCAGAAAAACGCCGCCAGCATAACGCTAGCCGTCGTTCAATGGTACGTACTTACCTTAAGAAAGTAATCGCTGCTATTGCTGCTGGTGATAAAGAAGCTGCTACAGCTGCTTTCACTACAGCTACTCCTTTGCTTGACCGTATGGCAACCAAAGGTTTGATCCACAAAAACAAAGCTGCTCGTCATAAGAGCCGTCTTGCTTCACAGATCAAAGCTCTATAATTACGCGTTTAGTAATACATTAGAAAAAGCGCTTATGGCGCTTTTTTTATGCCTGCAATTTGATATCTCCACGAATCCTGTCAATTTAATGCCAATTTGATTAGCTTTAGGCCTGCCTGCCGTGGCAAACGAATTTTCCTTGGCCTGTCATCATTTATTCAAATAAACGTCACTAATTTGTAAATACCGTCCGTTAACTTGCAAACCCCATAAACAAAACTTAATTACCTTACAGCTTCGGTGAAGGGTAAGGGTTTTATTTGTTCTGCTTTCTACTTCACGTTTATGGTGCGCACATGAAAAAACAATATAGAACGGTTTGGTTGTCTGATATCCATTTAGGTAGCAAAGACTGTAAAGCCGAATATCTACTCGACTTCCTGAGCAACCACCAATTCGAAACCATTTATTTGGTAGGTGACATTATTGATATGTGGGCGATGAGTAAGCAGTTTCGTTGGCCAGATAGCCACAATCAGGTTCTGCATAAAATTTGGCAATTATCACAAACTGAAACCAAGGTAATTTACTTACCAGGCAATCATGACCAACCATTGCAAAAATATAATGGCATGGAGTTTGGTCATATCAAAGTAGTGCGGGACACCATCCACATCACCCAGGACCATAAAAAACTATTGGTTTTACATGGCGACCAATTTGACCAAGAAGTGTGCTTCGGACCAGTCCATGCGTGGATTGGCGATAAAGCTTACGACTTATTATTGTTTATAAACCGTTGGTTCAATCGTATTCAAACCCTGCGTGGCAAACCTTATTGGTCACTGGCGGGACATATTAAAAAGCATATTAAAGGGGCCAGTTTAGCCATTGAGAGATATAAACAAGCCTGTTGTGAACGAGCAACTAGTCGCGGCTTAGATGGTGTGGTTTGCGGTCATATTCATCACCCTGAAATATGCACAAAACGTGATGCTACTTATTTCAATGATGGAGATTGGATAGAAAACTGTTCAGCGCTGACGGAAAATGCAGAAGGTCAATTACAGCTGGTGTATTGGACTCAATTAGCTGAAAAAGCTCAGGTAATACCGATAAAAACTGACGAGAAATCAAAAAATTCGCAAGCAGCCTAAAAGCATATTAAGACAATGCAACGTCACAAATTTGCAAGAAATGTGGCGTTAAATTGTCATATTTGCAACGTAACATCCGCCAAAATGCAGACACATTAAGGTGTGAATATGTTCACTGTTGAAGAAGTTATAAAAAAACATTACCCACAAGCAGAAAACAACCCTTGGCTTTCGAAACCGCTGCAATTCGCCTTACGACACTTACTTCATGAAAAAGAAATGTTGGAATTTGGGCAGACCTATCCAAATATCCAAGGCATTGATTTTATTGAGCAGGTACTGGAATACTTTAATATTAGTTACTCCGTTAGAGATATTGAAAAAGAACGCATCCCAAGCTCAGGACGGGTTGTGGTGATTGCTAACCACCCTATCGGCTCGCTAGACGCCTTAGCGTTATTAAAATTGTTATGTGCAATAAGACCCGACGTAAAAGTCGTTGCCAATCAGATGTTGATGACCTTAGAGCCACTACAAGACATGTTACTGCCAGTCAATAACATGCATGGAGGCACCCCTAAAGAGCATCTTCAAAATATTCATCAACATCTTAAGCAAGAAGGGGCTGTGCTGATTTTTCCTGCTGGCGAAGTCTCACGTTTACGTCCTCAAGGCGTTAGAGACACACGCTGGAATTCAGGTTTTTTGAAAATTGCTCGCTCTACAAACTCCCCCATCTTGCCAACTTTTATTGACGCCAAAAATTCACCACTTTTCTACGGCGTTTCCATGTTATACAAACCTTTGGCTACCGCGTTATTGGTCAAAGAAATGTTCAAACAAAAACGCAAACATTTACCCATTCGAATAGGCGAAATAGTGCCGGTAGAGTCATACAACCACAACACCTTATCGCGCACTCAACATGTCAAATTATTCAAAAAACACCTGTATAAAATCGCGTCAGGTAAACGTGGTGTTTATAAAACCCAAACGGCCATCGCACTACCAGAGAACCGTAAAACATTGTCGAAAGCCATTAAAGCAGAATGCGAGTTATTGGGTGAAACCGGTGATGGCAAGCTTATCTATTTATATCAATATGCTAAATCATCTCCGATTATGCGTGAAATAGGACGACTTAGAGAGGTGGCTTTTCGTGCTGTGGGTGAAGGCAGTAATAGGCGCAGAGATATTGATAAGTTTGACAATCATTACTTACAGCTGATCTTATGGGATAGAGATGATCTGGAAATTGCCGGAGCTTACCGCATTGGTGATGCAAAAAGAATTGTCGAAAAATATGGCATAGATGGACTTTATTCAAGTACTTTGTTTAATTACCAAGACAGCATGACCCCCTACTTTGAACAAGGGTTAGAGCTGGGGCGAAGTTTTGTACAACCACGCTATTGGGGTAGACGCAGCTTAGATTATTTGTGGTACGGAATAGGCGCTTTTATCCAGAAAAATCCTCAATACCGCTATTTATTCGGTCCTGTTAGTTTAAGTAACTCTTATCCTAGCGCGGCAAAAAGTATGATTGTGCAGTTTTATCAGTTGTATTTTCCACCGCAGGAACATCTGGCCAGTTCAAAGCTACCCTATGAGATGAGCGAACAACTCACTTCACCATTTACTGGTGAAAATTACAAACAAGACTTCACGACGTTAAAACACTTATTAGCGAATATGGGCATGCTTGTACCAACCTTGTATAAGCAATATTCTGAGACTTACGATGATAATGGTCTGCAATTTTTGGACTTTAATATCGATCCTGACTTTAACGACTGTATTGATGGGCTAGTTTTGGGCGATATTTCCAAAATGAAAGCTAAAAAGCAACAGCGTTATCTGCAGCAGGATATTAAAAAAGCTAGCTAACTTAGAATGCAAGTAAAAGCCTAACCAGTGGATATTCACGATTCACCATTGACTATTGCTGTTGAATCGCATTATCGTTGATAGCATCTGAGCTACTTTAGCCACTTGCTAGCTCTACGCTGATGTTAGGAGGAATACATTGCTGCGCTTTTTATTTTTAATACCCATTGCGCTATTCCTGATTTGGATAGTCTACCTAAAAACCCACGGTTACAGTTTAGATGACGGCAAAAAAGGATTTATTAAAATCCTAGTGATTTCAATCGGTATTGCTGCGACCTATTTGATCTTAATGTGGATACTTTGAACAATTTCATCCTCATTAACCTAGGTGTTTTTACCAGCACTTCTTAGGCTCACGCTGCATGGATTGATTAATGCTTAGAATGCTGCATGCTGAGTCTTTTTTTTGATTATTTTGTGCTTTTGCAAATAGGGTAAAAGTTGCTCCGCCCTTTATTTCTGCGGAGTAGATATAATGTTCGGAATTTTCTAAGCCCAATTCTTCAACACTTGCATAACGCCCATTAGTAATTCGAAATTGCCCTTGCATAAGGGTACTTTCGAGCATCTGATTTTGCGCCTGCTGCCGCCGTGATTTTAAGATATTTCCGCTAAAAACATTACCTGATATGGCCACCAAAATGGCAATGATTGCCAAGGTAATCATTAATTCGATCAAGCTAACTCCTTTGCTCATAAAACTGTACTCCATCTTTTTTAAATTTTCATATACTCAATATCAGTAAAGCACATGGAAAATTTCAAAGGGTATTGAAAGTGCGTTTAAATAAAAAACATCAGCTTAGATCTCACCTCACTAGAGGGCTTACCATTTTAGAAGTGATGGTGGCGCTTACAATTATCGCTCTACTTGCTGCAATTGGCGGCCCATCAATAATTCAAACTTTACGCCATCAGCAATTGAAGGCTTCTTTGCAGACCAGTTACTTTTTACTGCAACAAGCTAAATCCACGGCAATCACACAGAATAAAAACATTACCGTACAATTTAAAAATGGCGACAACTGGTGTATCGCATTAAGCGATACGGGCCCTTGCAATTGCCAAGTAAAATCGCTGTGTAGTGTGGATAACATAGAGTATCGCGTATCGGCTGAAGATTATCCTCACATCTTATTTTCGAAAATTACCATGGGAAAAGATCAGGCTATTATCTTTGACGGGGTCAGAGGCACTGCAATTGGCAATGCAGGCTCCGGTGTGTTTAGCAATGGCACTGAAGCCGCCAAACTCATTGTGAGCAATTTAGGTCGAGTCAGAATTTGCATGCACAGTGGTCACTTAGGAGCTTTCCAAATATGTTAAGTAGACAACTAAGAGCACTTGGTTTTTCGCTAATTGAATTACTTATTGCCATGGTAATTGGAATGTCGGCATTGGCCAGTTTAGCCGGATTTATTGGTAATGCCGCAGCTTCTAATAGCAAGTTCTTAATGCTAATGCGTTTAAATGAGGAACTTAATACCGTAACAAACTTGATCACTGCAGAAATACAGCGAACAGGTTTCAATGCTGAAATAACCGCTGCGATAAATAATCCTGATATTTACCTTAGCCAATTTCATCAACCTATTGTTATTTCCAAGCACCCTAAAGAAAGCAGTGATAGCTGCATACTCTATGCGTACGATAAAGATAAAAATGGCGTTATCAATTTAGAAGGAAGTGATGAAAATTACGGATTTCGACTACATAACGACGCAGTTGAGATGCGTCAAGATGGCGCTGATTGTGCTGCTGGCGGTTGGCAAGATCTGACCGACAGCAGTGTCACTTCTGTTGAGGAGTTACGATTCAGCATCATTTTCATATCCGAATCGACAATAGGTATCCGGATACATATATCAGCCTCAGTGAAACAGCATAGCACCATGAGTAAGCAAATTACTCGAGACGTGTTTGCACATAGCCAGCAAAATGTTTAAGCCTAATCGAGCCAAGCAACAGGGTGCAATGATGTTAATCACAGTTACCTTATTGTTGCTGCTGACTTCGACCATCATTGTATATAGCGCTAAGGTTAGCCTAGTAAAGCATCGAGTTAGCCTGAATACACAAAATAAGGTAACCGCTGAGAATATGGCAGCGTTAGGTAACTTCCGATTGCTGTCGCAAATTAGTCAACAGCCGCAACAAGAACTGCCTAAACTAAACATGCTGATAGAAGGACAAGGACAGTATTCTGCTGAAATGAAAAGCTTACAAACTGAGCGATTTAGTCATCAAATGCGCGTCATAAAAATTAGCACTACAGGCACATCAGAAGACCATTTAGCCAACATAGAGGTTTCCCAACATATTATTGCATACCCGCTAATTCGCTCATTGCCTAAGGCGGCATTAATAGTTGGTAAATCCATATCTATCGAAAATAAGTTAAAATTAATTGCTAACCCCAACGGTGCAGGTATAGGTCTACCCTTGTCCCTGTGGACGTCCGACAAAATCGATATCACTACCTTAGACCTAATTACCTGTCAGTTGTATGAATATATCAATGGCGAATGTGAATCATCCCCCTTGAGTATGGGTCAGCAGAAAAATGGCGATATTGTGGATAATCCGAAGGATTTTCCCAAGGACATATTTGCTTACCTGACGAATTTACCGGTTAAATACCGAACACAGCTATTAGATGAGGCTGATAAAGTCATTTCCCACTGTGAAGACCTGAACAATCTAAGTTCAGGATTAATATGGGTGAAAGGCGATTGTAAACTAAGTAAAGAAACCACAGTGGGTACAACAGAACGTCCTGTCATGTTAATAATTGCGAATGGCAATTTGGTTTTTTCTGAAAACTCAGGAGTCCAGGGTATTGTGCTGATGTTGAAGCCATTTGATTCAATTTTGGCAGCCCATATTGAAGTCAACGGGCCAGCAGTAATTGAAGGTGCGCTCATCGCAAGCGAATCAATTTCATTTAACAACCTACCTTTAACCATAAAATATGATGCTGTTGTGTTAGACAATTTTCGGCAATCTCCAAGTAACTGGCGAATCGCACTTGTACCTAATAGTTGGCGCAACTTCTGATGCCTTTAATAGGTGGAGCGTCACAAAAGTTATCACAGGGCTTTTCACTCGTTGAAGTGATGATAGCGTCATTAATATTGCTTGTGGGAATAACGGGGTTTGCAACTATGCAAAACCGCATAATGCAATCAGAAAAATCCTTAGATTTACACGCTAAAGCGGTCCAAATTGCGAAACAAAAAATGGCTGAGCTTAGCCATTTTAAACGTAATCAAACAGCCGACGGTAAAACCAGCTACCAATCAATCGCTGACGATAAAGGGGGCGCTTCAGCGGCAGGTGAGATTGAAATAATCGAAAATGCGCATACGGATAATAGCGCTAAATTTAAGCAGCACTGGCAGGTTACAGAGCAATATTATGTTGATTCTGATGATGATGGTAAAGCTGACAAGTGGGTAAATGATGAAGATAAAGATGCACCAGCTCCGCTACCTTCGTTAGCAGACAGAAAAGCCGTAACCGTTAAGGTAAGCTGGCTAGGTAGTGACGGCAAAACCCAACAATATGAGTTAAGTGGTTTTATTGCCCCTATCCCCACAAATAGAAGTTTTCATGTATTTCATAAAACGCCAGAGGGTAACTTAGTAGCCAAAAATCAAATATCAATGACGAGTCAGAAAAATCTCGTTAAACACAAATTAGACGAAGATTTAGTACAGGCAAGTTTACCCATTAAATTCGACGAAAAAACTAAAATCAGCACAGCGAGTACGATTAGGTTGGTGCTCGATGAAGATTCAAAACACGCCACAATACAACAACAAAGAGAATTTGCCTTCGCCCAGTGTCGATGTGCATTGTCCACTGAAACTAAGGCTAAAACGCCAGCACAAGTTGTCATTGATGGAAACCAGTTGGCAATCAAAAAAGGGCTGTGGAAAATCAAAACCTCAGGTATTGCCGAACCAGGTCAGTCCCCATTGTGTTCTAGTTGCTGTCGTGACCATCACGATACAAAGGATATGCTGACAAATCAAAATTACTATAGAAACGAAAGTGGTAGTGCGCACAAACATTTTAAAGTCGTCAGCAAAGGCAAATATATTAGTGCCAGCAAGATTGGTGATCAATATGATGAAGTATGCCGCTTTGAACGAGTTGATGGCGACTTTGAGTTACTAGCAGATTTACATTCCCTGCAAACCATTTCTTTTCTCAAAAATCAGATGACGGAGGAGTTCAGTAACCAATATCAACAATATGTATCAAACCTGATTAAGAGTCACGTTTTAGAAAAAGCTTTACCTTTATCACCACTTGAAAATACCTTGCTGATGTCGCCATCTGCAGCTCAACTTGAGTTGAGAAGTATCTATGTGGAACGGCTTCAACATGAAGACAATGAAGTCATTAAAAAAATGATCCTCGACGGCGACTCTGATTGGCAGAGCTTGATACCTTTTTTAGATTTTGAGATAACCATGCAAGCTAACTGGAATAGCAGTAATGAACTCGTTGCTGAGGTTAGCAATCAGCCGAAGCAAAGTGTATTTTCTCCCGAAGAGTTACAATATGCATCTTATAGTAAGGGCCGTTTAATTGCCTTAATGGCTGGCAACAGTGAACTATCAAATGAAATAAACAAAGGTAACGAAGGCCTAATTGGCTCCCCTTCCATTTCAATGTTTAATCAGTATCAAACAATATCTAGCAGAGTACTCCAGCTAAAGGTGAAGGGTGGCGATACACCTGGCCTAATCGTGGATATATTTTGTACGAACACTGAGGATGATATTCAACAGCCTTGTAATGAGAAGCAACTTGCACAAATAAGTAAACTTAAAATGGCACCTGAGAAAAGCGAGTTTAGCTGTAATATTGAAATGTTAACAAACCCTAATACTAGTTTCTTTAGCTGCTCAAACGCTCCTAAAGGCTGGCTGGGCAAGATTGTTATTGATACCAGTCTGCTAGACTCGAGTGTCAATTTAGTTTGGAGAGATCCTAGTGAAAAAACCACAATGGGCACTAGCTTTGGATTGATAAAGCCATTAATTGAAACATCCCACTCTGACTATTGGTTGATAGTAGAATTTGATAGCTGAGCTAGATTCAGGTGGTACTCTCCCCATGCGTTAGCAACCATAAAAGGCAAACTTCAGGCATAAAAAAGGCCAGTGAGACTGGCCTTTTGAGAACTAATTATGAATTACTGAATATACACTTCGATATCTGCTTTTGCTTTCAATGCTTCAATTAGATTAGTAATTTCAGTTTGAGATTGCATTTGGCCTAGTTGACGTTGCATGGCTATCACCTGCTCTGCAGGTAATGCCGCGGAGCTGTTCACATTGTTTAGCTGCACAACACCAATATCACCGTTGGCTAATTCTACTACCGCTTTATTTTGCTCAGGATTAGCTGATAATTGAAATACTTTATCAACAATCGCCGCTGGAATTTCACTACCGAATCTAGCCACGTCAGCTTGTAGTTCCCAACCAAGATTTTTTTCAGCAAGTTTATCGGATATATCAGTACCGTCTTGTAAATCAGCCAATAAAGACTGCGCCCAAGCTTTAGCTGCTTCTTGCGCTTTTTGAGCAGTAAGCTGAATGACGATCTCAGGTTTAACTTCATCTAGTGACTTAGTGCGCTCTGCTTCGTGCTCTTTAACACGAATAATCATCACATTATTCTCACCAATTGAAATCAGTTCACTATTTACACGATCTGCAATTAACTCTTCTGAAAATGCTTGGTTCACTACCAATGGACTTGAAACCTCTGCTGGAGGCGCATTTTGAGTAAACAACTCCGTAGATTTCACTTCAGTATCTAATGCTTCTGCAACTTCGACCAAACCATTTGGCATTTCAAATGCCAACTCAGCAGCGGTGTTCTGAAGAATAAAGAACTCTTCAACTGCTTTTTCCCGTCTTACTTGTTCAGTTAAGGTATCTTTAACTTCGGCAAAAGGCGTTACTTGCTGATCTTTAATCTCAGTAAGCTTAATGATTTGTAATCCGAAATCAGACTCAACAATATCGGTAATATCACCCACATTTTCAAGATTGAATGCTGCATCTTCAAATTCACTATCCATATCACCGCGAGCAATAAAATCTAAGTCACCACCATTTTCAGCAGAAAACGCGTCATCTGATACTTCAGAAGCAACTTTTGCAAAATCTTCGCCACCACGTACACGCGCTAAAGTAGCTTCCGCTTTCGCCCTGGCAGCTTCTTCGTCATCACCAAATTCGATAAGAATAAGTGAAAGTTTTCTTTGTTCATCAGTTTGGAAATCATTAGAAGATCTATTGTATAAGTCTTCTACTTCTTGTTCTGTCACTTCAATACCTGACATCAAATCATCAGCATTAAGCTCAATATATTCCAAGCTTACTTTTTCTTGAGTATCAAACTGAGCAAGATTTTGTTGATAATATACTTCAATATCCTGATCGTTTACTTCTACTGATGAAGCAAAATCAGCCGAGGGCACTGAGAAATATTGAATATCGCGAGTTTGCAATTGCAGGGAAAGAACTTTAGATGCTTCAGACTTAAGACTAAACTCACTGCCTAACATCGCGCTAACGAACTGTTGTCGCGTCATTTCGCTACGCAGGTAGTCTTTGAAGGTACTAGGTTGAAAGCCAACTTGACGTAATGTCGCTTTAAAACGCTCATTATCAAAAGATTGACCAACTTGAAACTCTGGCATATTGACAATACTTTCACGAATTTGCTCATCGCTAACACGCAAACCAATTTCTTCGGCTGCTTGCTCCATCAACTTATCCGCGATAAGTCTATCCAGAATACTCTTACGGAACTGATTCAAATACGCAGTATCAGCGGCAAGTATGCTGAAACTTTCTCCGAATTGTGCTTCCATCCGTGCACGCTCATTCTGATACGCCCGATCGAATGTAGTTTGGGATATTTCACTTCCATTAACCGATGCAGCTGCATTGCTAGATGAAGATACATAACCGCCAACGCCCGCGAAGACGAAACTTAAAATAACTAAACCTAGGATCACAACAGCCCAAGTGCCTTGCGATCCTTCTCTAATTTTTTCCAACATATGCGTCTTTTCTCTCCGACGGACTAATGAATTCAACCGTGTTAAACGTTTTCTACACGGTAATAAAGCGGCAGGATTATAACGTGAAAAATGGTTTGATCACCAGTGATATACCCAAGTAAAACGAATTCAGCGGTTGTTTCGAATAATTCTTTAAAATATATTCACGTTGGAGGCCAATATCCCCCTAACAAGCAACCAACTCATTGCACTTTACGCTTTTTCGTTTTTTCGTTTTTTCGTACTAAACATACAAAAAGGGCGATGATCGCTCATCGCCCTTTTTTAAAAGACTAAAATTCTTAGTTACAAGAATCTTTAAGTGCTTTACCTGCTTTGAAAGAAGGCACTTTCGCTGCAGCAATCTGGATAGTTGCGCCAGTTTGCGGATTACGGCCACTGCGAGCTGAACGCTCACGAACTGAGAATGTACCAAAGCCAACTAGCGCTACTTGATCGCCGTCTTTAAGAGCTGCAGTAACTGCATCGGTAAATGAATCAAGAGCACGACCAGCAGCTGCTTTAGAAATATCTGCACCAGCAGCAATACTATCGATTAGTTGAGACTTGTTCACAATAGATCCCCTTCATTTGTTTTTATTTATTGTTCCGTACACTTTTTATTACGGTCACGTTATAGCAAGCTTAATTTTTTATTTCAAGCAATGTCTTACAATCTTTTTACATTTATGAATCGTCTCAATCCCTTTTGTGATAAGGCTTCTGACGAATCTGTGCTAAAGGCTATCATATCTTTTAACTTAGTGAAGCCCTAAAATTCAAAAAATATAAAAAAAATAGCCGTTATTGGCTATTTTTTCTTCGATTTCACTTTTTCGGTGCTAAAACCCTCTGGGTTTTCCTGTAAAGCCAAGTTCAAAACTTCATCAATCCATTGTACTGCATGAATATCTAGGTCTTGTTTGACGTTATCTGGAATCTCCTCAAGGTCACGTTCGTTGTCTTTAGGAATCACGACTGTTTTAATTCCACCACGGTGAGCGGCCAATAATTTTTCTTTCAATCCACCGATGGCTAACACTTCACCACGAAGTGTAATCTCACCAGTCATAGCCACTTCAGCTTTAACTGGATTACCGGTCAGAGAAGAAACCAAAGCTGTGCACATTGCGATACCCGCACTTGGACCATCTTTTGGCGTCGCTCCTTCAGGAACGTGCACATGGATATCACGTTTTTCATGGAAATCTTCGTTGATACGTAATTTCTCAGCTCGGCTACGTACAACTGTCATTGCCGTTTTAATGGACTCGAGCATTACGTCGCCCAAAGATCCGGTAAAGGTTGTTTTCCCTTTTCCAGGCACTGAGGTTGTTTCAATTGTGAGCAAATCACCGCCAACAGACGTCCAAGCGAGCCCAGTTACCTGACCAATTTGATTGCTGCCTTCGGCTTTTCCATAATCAAAACGTTGAACACCTAAGAAATCTTTTAAATTATCTTGGTTAGCAACAACTTGCTTTATCGATTTATCCAGTAAAATGTTTTTCACTGCTTTGCGACAAATCTTGGAAATCTCTCGTTCCAAGCTACGTACGCCGGCTTCCCGAGTGTAATAACGAATAATGCCAATAATCGCCGAATCTTCAATGACCAATTCACCGGTTTTAAGTCCGTTTCTGGACATCTGCTTTTCAACCAGGTGACGGGTGGCTATGTTCAGCTTCTCGTCCTCTGTGTAACCAGATAAGCGAATAACTTCCATACGGTCTAACAATGGACCGGGGATATTCATACTGTTAGACGTCGCGACGAACATCACGTCTGACAAATCATAATCCACTTCTAGATAATGATCGCTAAAGGTGCCGTTTTGCTCGGGATCTAACACTTCTAACAATGCAGAAGAGGGATCACCACGCATGTCTGAAGACATTTTGTCAATTTCATCTAGTAAAAATAGTGGATTTTTAACCCCAACTTTCGCCATTTTTTGAATCAATTTACCAGGCATCGAGCCAATGTAAGTGCGTCTATGACCACGAATCTCAGCTTCATCACGCACTCCACCAAGGGCCATTCTCACGTATTTACGGCCGGTAGCTTTGGCGATTGACTGTCCCAATGAGGTTTTACCCACTCCAGGAGGACCAACTAAGCATAAAATTGGACCTTTGAGCTTCTTAACTCGCTGTTGAACCGCTAAGTACTCAATGATTCTTTCTTTAACTTTGTCCAAACCGTAGTGGTCTGAGTCAAGAATATCGTCAGCTTTGGCTAAATCTTTCTTAACCACACTGCGTTTATTCCAAGGTACATTTGCTAGCCAATCAATATAACTGCGCACTACAGTCGCTTCCGCAGACATTGGCGACATCATTTTAAGTTTGCGTAGTTCAGCCGTTGCCTTTTCTTTTGCCTCTTCAGGCATTTTAGCTTCTTCAATCTTTTTAGCTAAGGCTTCAAATTCATCTGGAGTTTCATCCAGCTCACCCAATTCTTTTTGGATAGCCTTCATCTGCTCATTCAGATAATACTCACGTTGGCTTTTTTCCATTTGCTTTTTAACCCGAGTACGGATTTTTTTCTCTACTTGAAGCAAATCGATTTCGTTTTCCATAAGTGCCATCAAATACTCTAAACGCTCATTCACGCCTTCCATTTCGAGTACTTTTTGTTTTTCAGACAGTTTCAATGGCATATGTGCCGCCATCGTATCTGCAAGCCTAGCGGCTTCTTCGATACCACTAAGAGAGGTTAACACCTCTGGTGGGATCTTTTTATTCAGTTTAACGTAACCTTCGAACTGAGAAATTGCTGAGCGTATCAACACTTCTTGCTCGTTTTCTGCAACCTCTTGATCTTCTTTACGCACAACTTCTGCAACAAAGAATTCGTCGGTTTGTAAAAATGTTTGAATTTGACCTCGTACGTTACCTTCAACCAACACTTTTACTGTGCCGTCAGGTAATTTAAGAAGCTGTAAAATCGTTGCGATGGTACCAACTTGATACACATCATCTGTCTCTGGCTCATCTACGCCAGCGTCTTTTTGGGCAACCAAAAAAATCTGCTTATCTTTGTCCATTGCTGCTTCTAAACAACGGATAGATTTTTCTCTGCCAACGAACAATGGGATAACCATGTGGGGATACACCACCACATCACGCAATGCCAATACTGGCATTTCAATGCGATCTACTCGCTCATCTGTCATGCTACATCTCGTTTTAGTTAACTGCTAGAAAGGTAATGCTTATGTATATGGGGTTAACACAGTAAAGTTCAATTAAATAACACTACGATACTATGAAATCTTATTCAAATTATATTTTTATCTTTGAAAATCAGAAAGTTAAATAGACTAACAATATGAATTAATTTACCTAAATTAAATTAGGTAGAATTACGCTTAAGCATTAGGGGGACTTAGATAGAGTATCGAGTTAATTAACTCGTAGATAATAATAAAGGCTCCGAAGAGCCTTTAAATTTCTAACTAGTTTATTCTGCGGCGGCTTTTTTATCTGTACCGCTGTCGTAAATAAGGATGGGTTTAGATTCCCCTTTGATGACTGTTTCATCAATAACCACTTTACTTACGCCTGTCATCGAAGGTAAATCATACATTGTTTCCAACAAAACACCTTCAACGATAGATCTCAATCCACGTGCACCAGTTTTTCGCTGCATTGCTTTGTTGGCAATAGCATGCAAAGCATCTTCTCGAAACTCTAACTCAGTATCTTCCATTGCGAACAATGCACCGTATTGCTTAGTTAGCGCATTCTTAGGCTCTTGAAGAATTTGGATTAATGCTTCTTCGTTCAACTCTTCTAAACTAGTAAGAACGGGCAGACGACCGATAAATTCTGGAATCAGTCCATATTTCACCAAGTCTTCTGGTTCTACTTTTTTGAATAGTTCATTAGATGCTTTTTTATCGTCTTTACTTTTAACTGTTGCACCAAAACCAATACCAGAGCCCACCGCTGCGCGCTGCTCTATGACTTTATCCAAGCCAGCAAATGCACCACCACAGATGAATAGGATCTTAGAAGTATCAACTTGCAAAAACTCTTGTTGAGGATGTTTACGGCCACCTTGAGGTGGAACCGAAGCAATAGTACCTTCAATTAGTTTTAATAGTGCTTGCTGAACACCTTCACCTGAAACATCACGGGTAATCGAAGGATTATCAGACTTCCTAGATATTTTGTCTATTTCATCAATGTAAACTATGCCGCGCTGCGCTTTTTCGACGTCATAATCACATTTTTGCAATAATTTTTGAATAATATTTTCAACGTCTTCACCCACATAACCGGCTTCGGTTAATGTAGTTGCATCGGCCATCGTAAATGGCACGTCTAAAAGCCTTGCAAGTGTTTCTGCAAGCAATGTTTTACCACTACCAGTAGGTCCAATAAGTAGAATGTTACTCTTACTTAATTCAATACCATTATGTACGTCGCCACTTCTAAGTCGTTTATAGTGATTATAAACAGCAACAGACAATACTTTTTTAGCGTGTTCTTGACCAATCACATACTCATCAAGATGGGCATGGATTTCTTTTGGTTTAGGTAAAGCGTCTTGCTTTTTCTTAGGCGAAATCTCTTTAATTTCTTCACGAATAATATCGTTACAAAGTTCGACACATTCGTCGCAAATGAACACTGAAGGTCCAGCGATAAGTTTGCGCACTTCGTGCTGACTCTTACCGCAGAACGAGCAATACAATAGCTTGTTGTCGCCGTCTGTGTTTTGCTTATCACTCATTTATCAATTGCCCCTTCCAATTCGTCATATCGTTTTGTGCTTTATCTCTAAGCCCATATTGACGTTACAGGCTAAACAATATACTACTTAAATTACTATTTGGTTTTTAGTGCATCACTTCGACTAGTTAACACTTGGTCAATTAAACCGTAACCTTTAGCTTCAGCTGCACTTAAAAAATTGTCACGATCTGTATCTTGAGAAACTTTATCGTAATCCTGACCGGTATGTTCTGCCATCAAACGGTTTAGCTTCTCTTTAATAGACAGGATTTCTTTAGCATGTATTTCAAAATCAGATGCCTGTCCTTGAAATCCGCCCAAAGGCTGATGAATCATGACTCGAGAGTTTGGCAAACAATAACGCTTACCTTTAGCTCCACCTGACAACAAGAATGCGCCCATACTGGCAGCTTGCCCAACACACACAGTGCTCACGTCAGGTTTAATAAAGTTCATTGTATCATATATGGCCATTCCTGCCGTAACAGAACCACCTGGAGAGTTAATATATAAAAATATATCTTTCTCAGGGTTTTCAGCTTCTAAGAACAACATCTGAGCCACGATTAAGTTAGCCATGTGATCTTCAACTTGACCAACTAAGAAAATTACATTCTCTTTCAATAGTCTAGAATAGATATCGTAAGAGCGCTCACCCTTTGCAGTTTGTTCTACAACCATGGGGACAAGTGCATTGAGTGGATCGATCGGATTATTCAACATAAAATTAATTCTTCAAAAATGAAAATGCTCGGTAATTACCGAGCATTTAATCAGGTGCTGACTATTGAAGTCAATTACCAAAGGCCTAAATTATTGTTGTTTGTTCATGATATCGTCAAAAGCTGTGTCAACTTCTTTAACTTTAGCCTGACTTAGAACCAATTCAACTGCTTGCTCTTCAAGCGCAACATTCTGAATTTGCTGCAATAATTCATTATTTGTTTTGTAGTACTCAATGACTTCAGATGGATCTTCGTAAGCAGAAGCAGTTGTTTCAATTAACTGCTCAACTTTTGCATCATCCACTTTAATTTCATTGGTTTTGATGATTTCACCTAAAATTAGACCAATTGAAACGCGACGTTTGGCATTTTCTGCAAACAAGTCAGCTGGTAATTCAGGCATATTTGCACTGTTGCCACCAGATTGTTGTTGGAAACGTTGCTTCGCTTGCTCGCGTAGCGCATCGATCTCTTGATCAAGAAGTGCTTTAGGAACATCAATACTGTTTTGCTCAAGCAATCCAGAGATGACATCTTCTTTCAATTTAGCTTTAAGGGTTTGATCAAGTTCACGTTGCATGTTCTTACGAACTTCAACTTTAAGTGCTTCAATATCGCCATCTTCAATACCGAATAATTTAGCAAATTCTTCGTCTACTTTAGGTAGCTCTAAACCTTCAACCTTAGTGACAGAGATAGTGAACTCAGCTTCTTTACCTTTTAGGTTTTCAGCGTGGTAATCTTCAGGGAAAGTCACTTTAGAAACAACTTCTTCACCTTTCTTCGCGCCAACTAATGGTTTTTCAAAACCAGGAATCATGCGATCTTTACCAAGCTCTAGTGGGAAGTCTTCGGCTTTACCGCCGTCAAACTCTTCACCATCAATAGTACCTACGAAATTAATCGTTACACGATCATCTTTCTTCGCTTTACGCTTAACTTCTTTCCAGTCAGCGTGTTGCTTACGCAAGGTATCCATCATGTTGTCGAGATCTTTGTCGTTTATTTCAACAACAGGCTTTTCAATCTCGATTTTATCAATACCTTGAACTTCTAGTTCAGGATAAATTTCAAAAGATGCAACAAATTCTAAATCTTCGCCATCCACATCTTTTGTCATTTCAAAGCGAGGCATACCCGCTGGATTCAGTTTCTCTTGAACCACAGCTTCGTAGAAATTACGTTGCATGGCTTCACCAGCAACTTCTTGACGAACAGCCTGGCCAAAGCGTTTTTTAATAACAGTGACTGGCACTTTACCTGGACGGAAACCATTAATACGTTGGGTTTTAGCCAACTGCTGTAAACGTGACTTTACCGCTGAATCAATAGAATCAGCAGGAACAGATATGGTTAAACGGCGTTCTAGGCCTTGAGTCGTTTCGACTGACACTTGCATTATTATTCCTCAACTATGCGTCACATAACGCGTAATTCGAACTCGCAGCAACTGATAAATAACGTATTAGATTGATGTATTTATTTAATGTAAAAACAACAGGCTATTTTAGATACCAATACTGCCGCATATTGCGGACCTTGTTGGTCCACCTCGGTTAAAAAAGACGCGACAGTATACAGGCTGAGGGCTGCATAGTCGAGGGTAAAAATTAATTTAAATTAGCCCATCAATATAGAATAAGAATATCAGTCAAAAACCCATAGCAGCAGCGTCGGCTGATATGTTTTTTTCACCGGCTTAGGTTAATTGCATAACTGCTTAATATGTGGAATATTATTTGAAGAAAAAGTGACTATACTCTGAGCCTAATTTGAATCCCAAAGATATACTATTGCATCAGTTGAGATGCATATTGACGATTTCAGGTGCGAAACATATCAGCATGTTTCACCCCCAGCTGGATTGGAAATCTGATCGAATTTCGGCCGGTTCAACTGAACCTATTGGGCAATTATCAAGTGATGAGATTAGCTTTTATACGGGTATAGAAGCAGTTCGAACATCGTTAGATAAGAAGGTTCAATACAAGCCCTTAGACCAAACAACAATGCTGATACAAGTCACGGTTTCCTTCAGCTCAGATGTTAGCAGTTTAAACAGTGAAGACTCCAATTTCGACTTAGTACCACCAGAAAAATCTCGCCGCACCCCAGTTCGCCCTTTTAATGCAGAGCAGTCTTACTTTGTAAAAATGACGTTCAACCAAGCTTTGCCTGCATGGTTAACTCAATCAAGCAATAATTCAGAACAATCGAACAATACCTTTTCTGCGTTAGAGCAGTTGATCTTAGCCGCCGGAATGCAAAGTCAATTAGTTAGTGATTTCTTATTTTTATTGTCTGACCCTCTCACGAACCTGTGCCCAAGACCCGTACTGCAAAGTAAAATCGCCAAGCTTAGTCAATCCTATTCGATTGGTTTAGTGATGCTGCACTGTATCGATTTTCACCAGATCAATAAGAAATTTGGACACCAATTTGGCGATACCGTAATACAAGAAATCGCGACTAATCTTAAAGATATCACTCGTGAAGGTGACATCTTATGCCGATTTGGCGGGGCACTTTTTGGCGTCGCATTCCCCGTCAATGAGCAGACGGATGTTGCTAGCCTAGCTAAAAAATTACAACGCTCCTTGCAGCAAAAACAATATCTAGAGGGTGCAATCAACCTTATTCGGAATTCGCATAGCGGTGCCCGTAGTAGGATTGAAAATATTTAATCCAGCTCCCCAAGTGCCTATCCAAAGTAGGCCATTCTTGGCTTTATGAACGGTCAATAACTTATTGCTACCTAAGGTTTGTAGATCTGTTTCATCCGATAAATAACGCATGAATTTTTGAGTTTTTATGTCAAACAAATTCAAACCACCACCAAAGGTAGTAATCCATAATTTGTTATTGCCAGCAGGTTCAATTGAGGTAACCCCCGGTGCTGATAAAGCGTTAGGATTGTTTTTATCCGCAGGGTAATGAGCGAAGGTCATCGTGCGAGTATCGAGTTTACTCATACCTTGGTCTTGATAGCCAATGTAAAGCTCATCACCATTTTCAGAGTAAAGTGACATCACAGTGTTACTGCGTAACGAATTATCGTCATTTTCATCCGCAACTAAATGTTGAATAATGCCAGTTTCAACATTTAACAAATCCAATCCACCAATCGAGCCTATCCAGATTTGATTTTCTTTGCCGTCAAAAAAAGTATTGATGTAACTACCGCTAAGGCTTTTTGATTTGTCTACCGCTTCCCGAATGTGGTCAAAGTTAGAGGTAGCCGTATTCCACTTGTTCAACCCCTTAATACTTCCTACCCAAAACACATTACCGCGATCTTGGAATAAGTAAGTTAACTTGCTATCTGAAAGGCTATAAGGGTTTTGTTTTTCAGGTTTGATATGTAAAAACGATTCACTATCGCTTTCCAATCGAAAAAGACCGTCAGAGGTAGCTAACCAAATTTTATTATTGCGATCTTGATATATATGGCTGATTTTCTGGTCAACTAGGGGCTCAGGTAACCAAACTCTGTAATCATCATTCGCTTCTTTGGGCAAAGTAATAACAGTTGCACCTTTATCACTGCCTAGCCAAAGCCTGTGTTGACTGTCAACCATAATTGTCTTTACTTGATTAGTTTGCCCCCCCGTAACTAAGTCCATTTCCGCAGCGTCCACTAAAACCTGATGGGAATTGGCGTCGAGTTTGATTACGCCTAAACCTAGGGCTGAGACCCACAAATTGCCTTGCTGGTCTTCGCTGATACTTTGCACTGAAATACGCTTTGTTTCGTCAGCGCTAAGGGCTACATTAGTGAAATCATCAGTGGCTGGATTATATATATTCAATCCGTTGTCAGTGCCAATCCAAATTTGATTTTGTGATGAGTTAAACAGTACTCGCACAGTGTCTGAATTTATACTACCTTTGTCTGCGGCTTGATATCGGTAATGTTTGAAGGTTTGCGAGCTTTTATCAAACACATTAACGCCATTGCGTGTGCCTATCCATAGGACATTTTTTTGCGGCTCTATAATCGAATAGACCCAATCAGAACTTAACGAGTCTTTATTTCTGGAACTGTAAGTGAATACTTTGAATTGATAACCATCATATCGGTTCAGGCCTTCTTGCGTGCCAAACCACATGTATCCTTCAGAGTCCTGAAAGGCGGTTAATATATTTTCTTGGGACAACCCTTGGTCTAGGGTAATACGCTGAAACTTAATATTTTCATTATCTGCTATCGCGTTAAAAGCGCTAAACAATACAATTAAAATAAGCATTATTTGTAATTTTAGGTTTTTAACTAGCATCAATGACTTCATCTATTTATTTTGTCCTAATCGTTGAAAGCATGAGCATCTTAGTAGCCGATTACCACATGTTCAACCAAAATTGATAACTCTTTTATTCTGAAACAAGCAAGCTGCATTCATGGAATGCAGCTTGCTATTACGCAATGTAGAATTAATTAGTCTATTTCAATTTCCAATAGCTGATTTGATTGTTGTTCATCATTCGCTACAGATTCGTCTAACAATGCTTGGTTAACAGTTTCGATTGATGTATTTCCATCCCATACTGAACCTTCGATTGAAGTTAAGGCATCCCAAATTGAGCCTTGGATAGACGATAAACCATCCCAAATCGAACCTTCAAGGGCAGTAGAACCATCCCAGATTGAACCTTCAAGACTAGACAAACCATCCCAAAGTGAACCTTCAAGGGCGGTAGTGCCATCCCAAATTGAACCTTCTAATACTGAGAATCCATCCCAGATTGAACCTTCAAGTATAGTAGAACCATCCCAAATCGAGCCTTGCAGGGCAGTAGTACCATCCCAGATTGAACCTTCAATAGTCGCTGAACCATCCCAAATTGAACCTTGAAGTGCAGTGGTCCCATCCCAAATTGAACCTTCAATTGCAGTAAGTCCATCCCAGATAGAGCCTTCAATTGTTGTCGTACCATCCCAGATTGAACCTTCAGCTACGAATTCACCATTACCTAGTGCTAACAACAGTTGACCTTGTTCAGTCACTCGTGCTGGCCCTTTAAAGTGAGCAACACCGTTCAAATCAGCTGTAAGATCTAAGCCTACATTGGCACAACCTGAAGCAGTACTTGTAACTGCCGCATAGGCATTGATTAGACCTGCACCTTGTGTGAAAGGACCATAAGCTTCACCTGTAGATGGATCTGTCATAGCTGACGCTGAATCAATCAAACGACACTTTACATCATCAGGGCTTAAGTAAGGATTGTGTTGCAACATTAAAGCAACCGTACCTGTAACCACTGCAGCTGCCTGTGAAGTACCAGATATCATGTGGTAATCTTCACCGGTCTCAGATTCTACGAAGTTTTTGTTTTTCAGTAAATTTTTGTTCATTTTAGAGCTGATATGCCCGCCAAATGCTACGATTTCAGGTTTAACAAAGCCCTCTACTGAAGGTCCCTTAGACGAGAACGTAGTCATACGATCATCACTTGCATCGCTGGGAGTATAACTGTCTGTCGCTGCACCAACGGTAATAATATACGGATTGTTACCTGGAACTGACACTGTCGCATAATCTGAGCCAGTGTTACCCACTGAAGTCACCACTACAATACCAGCATCCCATAAACGCATCACAGCTTGGTTAATTGGATCGCTCCAATAGTTAGATTGCACACTAGCCCCTAACGACAAATTTAGCACACGGATACGATAGCGATTACGGTTTTGATAGATATAGTTTAAGCCGTCTAACACATCCGTATAGCTGCCGTTTCCTGAAGCATCAAAGGCTTTAACAGATAACAAATATACATCTGGCGCCATGCCGTTAAACTTACCATCTTCACTTTTTAAACTGCTGGCAATTATCCCGGTCACGTGACTACCATGACCGTTTTGGTCATCATTCAAAGTTCGCGTCTTTTTACTTTTAATCGCGTTATACTTATAAAATGCACGAGCACGGTCATATTGATTGCGTAATAAATATTTACCTTGGCTTCCGCCCATCAATGTACCGCTGTCTAAAACAGCTACTGTCACACCTCGTCCAGTAATCCCCCTTTCATGCAACAAATCTGCCTGAGTTTGAGTGGCGATATTATTATCGATGGCGAATTTTTTAAGTTGGCCTGATGCACTTTCCAACTTCCCATTATCACTTCCCATGGTCATTACGTTTCTATCTGCGGTAACGTGCAAACCAGATATATTGGCTAGTTCATCAGCCTGAGAAACAGACAAATATGCGCTTATGGCGTTGATAATAGGGAATTCACGAGCCACCGCACCACCAACGCGCTCTACTGCAGAAACTAGAGCATCGCGACCTAACCCCTGTAATATATAGGATTGTTCTTTTGCAACGTTCTGTTTAATAACCATTTGCGGGGTACTGCCCGATTCGGTAAAAAAAGGAACACTGCTACTATTGGCTTGAGTTGTCAGCATCACTGCTGAAACACTGCCAATTAGTGATAACGCTCCAACTAACAATGTTTTCTTATCTGTAAAAAAACTCATTTTACCACTCCACTTCGGATAAATTTTAATCTCTACAGATATCAATGCACACACCATGCCAGATTTAAAAATAAGTGTAACCCATTGTTTTAATTGATTTAATATAATTTATCAAAAACAAAACTTAAAATATGAAACATAAACTTAAATACTGAACAAAAATAAGAACCACTTATTCATAATTTAAGTCATAAATGCGAGTCCAATTAAATTACCTTAAAATTTGCGTTACTTGCCTTTAGTATTTGTTAGACAAAGTAACAAAAGCCTTCTTTAAGATGTATTGATAACCGTTATTAGGGTGTCCCCCTGAAATAGGCATTGAGAAGCAAGCTAGTGATGGTTATCCTGCACCTAACATTAATACAAATTTACTCCCGAGTTCTCTGCATGAGCAATAGCAATAGCAATAGCAATAGCAATAGCAATAGCAATAGCAATAGCAAAATAATTCTAACCATCCTTTTCATCGCAATAGCAGTATTGTGTTATGTCATGTTTGCACCTCCTGCTCATGAGCCAATTGAGCTGTCAGAGGAAGTCAAAAAAGAGTTACTGAATGAGACCGGCGATATCGGTATGCAACAACAACAGCATCCACAACATTCACAGCCGGAGGAACAAGAAATAGATTTGGAAGGTATACCGCCAAGCCCATTAGATATTTCATTAATAGGCGTGGTAGCCAGTGATGTGGATACTGAAGCCTCAGCAACCATTCAATCACGTTTACAAATTCGCACTTACTTTATTGAGGACCAAATTGCATACACCAATGCGGTTATTCAAGAAATAAGGAACGATAGGGTTATATTGTTAAATGAAGGTCAACGACAGGTTTTATTGCTTAGAGGAACCGCTTCGAGTGATGAAGACAAGGGAAGCACTAATACCAATTCAAACTCATCAAATGGTTATGATCAAAATTCCAATGATGATGACATTGCAAAATCAATTGGCAATCGGCCTAAATTATTAGAGCACATTATTCATATTTCACCGTTTGACCAAAATGACTTATCGGCAGGTTTTAACGTGTCTCCAGGCATGAATCCAAAACTGTATAAAAGTGCAAATTTCAAACAAGGTGATATTTTACAAAAAATAAATGGTAACGATATCACCACAGAAGAGGGACTAGAGGCCGTTCAAACATTACTGCCCACCGCTCAAACATTGGTGTTTAGCGTATTACGTGGTGGTCAAGTGATTAGTTTATATTTAGATATTCCTTCAGAAAACCTAAGTATTCAGAAAATTTAGAAAAACGAAAATAGGCAAGGATGCTTATAGTTAAATAGACACAAAGAAAATTAAGAAAAAGGACAGAAGGAAAATAAGGGAGTTTAACGGTTATTAAATAACTGAGATATTGAGAAGGGATCTTCTAAATATGGTGCGGAAGGAGAGACTTGAACTCTCACGCCGTGAAGCACTGGAACCTAAATCCAGCGTGTCTACCAATTCCACCACTTCCGCAAGTGGGGTGGACGATGGGGTTTGAACCCACGACCACCGGAATCACAATCCGGGGCTCTACCAACTGAGCTACGTCCACCACTGTGTTACTCTTTTCTACACTAAATCTTTTTTACTTACCAGATAATTATATATCCGTATTCATCTGTCACTCTCATTAAATATACATTATCGAGAAGTAACACTAGATATCAAATTCATATCCAACCGTTCCGCTGGCGCGTCCGGCAGGATTCGAACCTGCGACCACCCGCTTAGAAGGCGGGTGCTCTATCCAGCTGAGCTACGGACGCTCTACGAATCTGAACAAGCAAAAAAATGGTCGGTGAGACAGGATTCGAACCTGCGACCCCTTGGACCCAAACCAAGTGCGCTACCAAGCTGCGCTACTCACCGAACAATCGTTGCGATAAAAACCTCATCGCTTCGAGGGGGCGCATATTACCCACTTGCCCCAATCTCGTCAAATACTTTTTTATAGATTTTTTCTAACTGCTTAATTATGGAGCAAATAGTTTATAAAACAGTCTTTTTTGATGCTTATTATTAATAATCCGTGCAGGTCAGCATAAAAACCAAAAATTTATTTTAATAACGCATGATCAGCGGGCAATTTATTTTTTATCCAAATAGCCAACCTGTGCTTCATACTCAACAAATCTTCAGAATCTCCACCTAAAGACGCAATCAGTTTATCGTTTACTAATAGACGATAAATAATTTCCACTTTTTCCTTTTGTCCCATGGTTTCACTAAAACCATCATATCCACGGTTTTTTGCATAGGTTTCCCCTACGCTAATTGCCATTTTCAACAATTGTTGTTCATTTTTGATTTTCTTCAAAATAATTCCTTAAGCCAGAAAACGCTACTATACGCTTATTTTGTTTTGTCTACTTCAGCGCTGTGCTTTGATTCAGGATAAAACCATATACCATTCTTCTCTGGGGAAAAACCCAGCTGAACTAAATAGTTTTCATGCTTCAAGCTGTCTGCTTTAGCAAATACATTCCCATAGCCAAATTGTTTTTTTAGTCGTTGGCCTTGCCCCAACACAAAGTGTCCAATGCGACAATCTCGATAAGCAGGGATAACAAAATCAAAATCAACAATAAAATTATTGTTTTCATCAGGGTATCCAGAAAGCAATCCTGCCACTTCAGTATTTTCCATCATAAAGTAAAATCGACGGTCCTTTTGTTGCATTTTTTTGAAAAAACGAGGAAAGTGGAATTCAATATCCTGGCGATGATAATCAAGGAAAAAATCCACATAATTCGAAGGCATACTCACCTCTAATACAGAAAAATGCTGCTCGGCTTGCATTAACATTTTGCGTAAATAAACAACGTTAGTAATAGCAATAAAACCATTTAGAAAAGCCACCGGAGAAGCGCCGATAATAATTCCGTAAATACAAAATGATGAGGCTCCAAATAGATTGTACCAACGGAGTCGTACAATTGAATCTCGCGTTAATGAAAACGCAATTAACGCCGATGCACAGTAGCCAAAAATTTCTACGCCAGAGAGTTGCAAGAGTCTTTTCCTTTATAATGTCGGTTATCTAAACCATTTCAGATAAACATATTGGGATTATACGTCAGTTCAATTGCAATTCCTGCTAATCCGTAGCATCAATTAATTTGCACCTAACATCTAAGCATAATTAATATCAACTCACGATTGCTTGGCTTGCCATGGTTATGGGACAATAAGCGCAACTGAAGATTTAAAAGCTAAACAAATGCCAGCACAACTGATAAACGGAAAATCAATTGCCAAACAGGTAAGAGAAAACGTCGCTTCCCAAGTAGAAGCCATAACGGCCGCAGGAAAAAGACCGCCAGGCCTTGCAGTAATTAAAGTGGGGCACGATCCTGCCTCAGGTGTATATGTGGCAAATAAACGTAAAGCCTGCGATGAAGTTGGCTTTGTCGATAAAGCCCATGATTTACCAGCCAACATTACTCAACAACAGTTGCTAGATTTAGTGGATACACTCAATCAGGACCCTGAAGTTGACGGTATTTTAGTGCAATTGCCTTTGCCTGCAGGATTGAATGCAGAAGAGGTTTTAGAACGCATCCGTCCCGATAAAGACGTTGACGGTTTTCACCCTTACAACATTGGCCGTTTAGTGCAACGTATGCCAGCTCTAAGGCCGTGTACTCCAAAAGGTATAATGACCCTCATTGAATCGACAAAACGTCCAGCAAAAGGGTTAGACGCTGTAATAGTTGGGGCTTCAAATATTGTCGGTCGACCTATGTCTCTTGAACTACTTTTGGCCGGATGTACCGTCACCACTTGTCATAAGTTTACCCAAGATTTAAAAAGTCATGTGAAGCGCGCTGATATTCTTGTAGTCGCCGTCGGCAAAGCTGAATTCATCCCTGGTGATTGGATTAAGCCAGGAGCAATTGTCATTGATGTTGGGATTAATCGCCAAGCAGACGGCTCGCTAGTTGGCGATGTAGAATTTGAAGTAGCTAAAGAACGTGCTGGATGGATCACTCCCGTGCCCGGCGGTGTAGGACCAATGACAGTGGCAAGCTTGATTGAAAACACCTTAGAAGCTTATGTTAAGTATCGCAGCTAGTGACTAACGAGAGTGAACAACTTGGTAACCAAGCGGTTGAAGAAACCAAAGCTTGGTTAAACCAAGTGGTAATTGAGTTAAACTTTTGTCCATTTGCGAAGCGAGAAATGCAGCGCAATTCGATTCGATACAGGGTTTGCAATTCCAAAAAAGCCAAAGATGTACTCAACCTATTCGCTCAAGAAGTACTGTTTTTAGATCAACACCCAGAAATTGAAACCTCTTTACTTATACTCACTGAGGGCTTTAAACACTTTTTTAGCTATCTAGACATAGTGGATATCACCCAAAACTGGTTAGATGAAAACGACTATTCAGGGGTTTATCAAATTGCCAGTTTTCACCCTGAATATGTTTTTGACGGGGAACCAGATGATTCTGCGGCAAACTACACTAATCGATCTCCCTACCCCACTTTACACTTGCTCAGAGAAGAAAGCATAGACAGAGCAATTCGCTCCTACAAACATCCAGAACAGATACCCGAAGACAACATTAACAAAGCGCACAGCATGGGAGAGGCCGCGCTGAAGGCATTGTTATTATCTTGTATGATAAACTAAAGGGTTAAATGACGGGATAAAATAGCCAAGTATAAATACACTAACGATTGAACAAAAGCCTTACACAATCGGCACAAGCAGATTACAAAATGAACCTGCGATGATGAGTTACGCACTTGAACGCTTTCGAAGTGGAATAACACCGCAGGTTTGTGAACGTTGTTAAATCTTACCTCACCGTATTAAATAAATGGATTATTGCGGCGACTCACCTTCATCAATTGGATACTCTTGCGGCTGCTGAATCTGACTATTTTTGTTTTCAATGAAGTCCTTGTACTCTTTGTCTATTTGACCTGCAGAAAAGCTGGATAACTGATAATTAACGTCATACCAGTATTTGCCAGAATCACCTTCAAAGCGAGCAAAAATAGCACCTTCGTTTTCCCATAACCACAGGCTTAGAATACGACCATCTTGCAGGCCAATTTCGAACACTGCGGTCACTGACTGAGGATTAAATCCACTATCTTCAGTTTCAGCAATTTGTTCAAATTTCAGGTTCACTAGGTTATCCACATAAGCACTTAAAATGCTGTCATATTTGAGTTGTGCGCTGTCTTCCAAACCTGACAATTGAAAGTCATCTTGCTGTTCGAAATCCCGTAAAATTTCAAAACCTAAGTCTCCTTCGCGGCGCACATAGCTTACTTGCTCAGCTAACACGTCAAGAATAGGTTGTTTTAGCCAAGCGTTTTGATCTGATGGCAAACTGATTATACGATCCAACAACCAAGTTTGTTTTTGTCCCAGCAAACGCACATAGGTTCCTTGCCCTAAACTCGCTTGTGAACCTATTAATACCTGATAGTTTTTTGCGCCCACGCGTAATTCCACTAATGTTGCTTGACTGTCAACCACATCAATATCTTGTAATCCCAATCGAGCAAAGTTTTCAGCTTTAGCGGTTTTAGCTTCGAATAAAATGGCTTTTGATAAAGCATCCACTAATTCAGCCAATGCCTTTTGTTGCATTGGATACTCGCGCTTACTTTCTGCTAGCACTGTCACCCATCCATCGTCAGACTGACGAGCACTGAATAACATTCCATTAGTGTTAGAAACTTGAATTTCTTGAATCTTTTGAGCCTGCACAGCAAGTTCTGGAAACAGCTTAACCTTTTCCCCAGAAACCTGATTAGCACGGATGGTCAAAAAATAAATTGCGGTTGCTAAAGTAACAATAATGACCAGCAATGAAATCAATTGTTTATTCATGTGATAACCCCTCATCACCTTTAGAACGAGTTCTCAGCAAACTAGCAAGTAGCATAAGGATCAGCATTAGCACTATAGGAGCAACAGCGATATTAATAAATTTCAACCAATTCCCCAGCGCCTCAATATCCTTGTCTAACTGATGTCTCACTTCACGCAAGGCTTTTCGAATCTCAGTCCGTTTCTCGATAAATTCGTCAAGTGCTTGTTGTTGTTCTGGCATCATAACCAAACCAGCTCCTTCTACTTGCTGACTTTGCAGCTGAGCGAGTTGCTGTTCAGTTTCGTCTAATTGTTGCTGTAGAAGTTGTTCTTGTTCGCGGAACTTACGTTCAGCCTCCACTTTTAAAGCATCGACAGTGTTAAATGGACGGGCAAATGTACCGCGACTACGAATACTGATAAGTGCCTCACTCCCGCTTAGATTCTCTACCGCATTAGTAACAAAATCGCCGTTGTTCGCAAAAGGTGTGTAAACCGTTTCGCCAAAGAAGTTCGCTTGTTGCACCCAAAACCGATCTGCCAGCAAATCCGTATCACCCACCACAATGACATTTAATTGATTGGTAGAAGAAACGTGTGCACTATCAGCTGTAGCATCATCTGGCGCACTTTTGTAAGCGGAAGAAGCTCTGCCATGCAATCTGGCAGCAAGCACATGTTGTTGCTTCTGGTTGGTAAACTCTCTTGCTAATGCGTTAGGGTCTCGTAATGCAGAATAAGTGGTTACATCAATGAAACCTGAATTTGCAGAAGAACGCATCAACGGTGTCCAACGTAAGTTACCACCTGTGGATTTACTAAACGCGCCAAATGACGCGCCATTGATTATTTCGAGACTTGCGGTAGTTACGTCGTCGCGATCAAGTTGTTGAGATTGAATCCCCACAAAACCAAAATGACGAGCGACACCGCCATCTGCAGTGCGAATATCTAGGCCTAGTTCCGCATCAAGCAGTACCTGACTATCATTAAACTCTAGTCCCCAAGCTTCGAATAGAGAGGTTAAGTTAGAACTATTTTCAGTAGATGCGCCCATACCTGCCATCATCGCCATCGGATCTGACTCATTGTTGGGATCAACAAAAGCAATGAGTTTTCCACCTTGCATGACGTATTGATCAACCGCGTATAACAAGGATTCATTTAACGATTGAGGATGCACTAGCATAAGCACGTCAGTATCTTCAGGTAAGGCTTCTGCGCTATTTGGAATCTGTTCCACTTGATACAATTGCTGTAATTGAGTGTAAAACGTCCAAGCTGGATCAAACTGTCCTGTCATCGGATTCTGTCCACCAGCTAGCGGCAAATCCGTGATTAAAGTCACTTTAACCGACTCAGGTTGAGATAGTTTATGGATCAGTTTACTGATTTCGTATTCAAGAAACTTCTCTTTTTGGGGATCAAAAAAGCCAATCACTTCTTGATCATCTAAAGCGTTAGTCGCCGCCAAGCCCAAATATATAGCATCGCCCATAGTGCCAAGTGTGGCGGCAGTCAGACCAAATTCATTGGCTTGATCTTCCGCTTCGGAAAAGGGCTCAGGATCAACAATATGCAAATTGATTTTTCCATCTGCGGCTTTTGAATACTCTCGCAACATACTTTCTACACGGTTCGCATAGTTGCGCAAAGACGTCATACTTTTTGATGATTTATCTGAGAAAAAGAAATATAAATTAATGGGTTCATCAATTTTTGAAACAATTTCCTTGCTGCCATCAGACAAAGAGTAAACTTGATTCTCAGTCAAATCGAGGCGAATTGGACTCAATAACTGATTGTTTAGCACCGTTAAAGCAAAAAATAAAACGGCCAATAGAATTAAAATTATGGAGGTGGAAAATTTACTCATATTACTAATCCGCCTTTTTACGTTCGATGATCAATAAACTGGCGTATAACCAAATTACAATTGAAATGAAGAAATAACCTACGTCATTGAGGGCAATTACTCCCTTCGCAAGTGACTCATAATGAGTCAAAAAGCTAAATGAGGCGACGGTATCAATCACCATGGTTGGTGCCCAGTTTTTGAACGCATCCAAAACAATATTGCTGCCACTGACAACAAACAAAAAACACACGACCACTGCCAATATAAACGCCACCACCTGATTTTTAGTCAGTGCCGACATACACATTCCAATGGCTAAAAAGGCTCCCGCCATTAACCAACTACCAATATAAGCGGCGACCACCACCCCGTTATCAGGATTCCCCAAATAATTGATGGTTAGCCATAATGGGAAGGTCAATAATAAAGACAACCCCAACACAGCCCAAGAGGCTAAGAACTTTGCAACCACAGCCTGTAGACTGCTTATTGGTAGTGTCATCAGCAGTTCAATACTTCCACTTTTACGCTCTTCAGACCATGTGCGCATAGCGATTGCTGGCACTAAAAATAAATATAGCCAAGGGTGGAAGTTGAAAAAGGGCAGTAAATCGGCTTGCTCTCTTTCATACAAACTACCGATAAAAAACGCAAAAACAGCTGATAAAATCAAAAATATTGTGATAAAAACGTAGGCAACAGGGGTAGCAAAAAAACTTGCAATTTCCCGCTTAAATAGTGTTGAAATCATTCCCATTAGCCCTGCCCTCCTTGTGTCAATTCTCGAAATACTTGGTCTAGACGACCTGGCTCAACATACAAAGTATCAACCGGTAAACGACGTTCATGAATGTGTTTATTTACCTCATGCAAAATATCACTGCCAGGTTCTGTCAATAATGTCACTTTCCCAGTGGCTCTATCGGCTTGAATATCCACTATGCCCGGCACATCTAAAAAGCCAGAAGTATCCGATGGATAACTTAAATGTAAGGTGATGGCATTGTGATATTTAGATTTTTGGATAAGTTCTTTCGGAGTACCATCAAACTTCATTTGACCTGCAGCTATAATCATTACTCGATTACACAGTGCAGACACTTCCTCAAGTATGTGAGTGGAAATAATCACTATTTTATCTTTCGCCAGATTTTGGATGAGTTCACGCACATGATGCTTCTGGTTTGGGTCTAGTCCGTCAGTCGGTTCATCTAAAATCAGTATTTGCGGATCATGCAATAAAGCTTGTGCTAAGCCAACCCGACGTTTAAATCCCTTAGATAAATTATCAATGGGTTTATCTAACACCGATTGCAGGTCTATTTTGTTAATTACATGGCTAATTCTTTGGCGTTTTAAATCCCCCTTTAAACCTCGAATATCTGCAATAAAATTCAAAAACTGCAATGGCGTCATATCACCATATGCTGGCGCACCTTCAGGTAGATAACCTATTTTTTGCTTTATTTTTTTGGGGTCTTCATAAATTGATAGGTCATCAATGAATATTTCACCATCATCTGGGGTGATAAAGCCTGTGAGCATTTTCATAGTAGTTGATTTGCCTGCCCCATTGGGGCCCAAGAATCCAACTACATCGCCAGGTTGTATATTAAAGTTCAGGTGATTAACAGCGACAAAATCACCAAAAATCTTCGTTAAATTTTTTACATAGATCATGCTATTCCCATTATGATCATTGAGTTCACCAAATTCTTTGTGAATATGGTGCTCAGAAAAAAGAAATCAAGAATTTACGCGAACAATTAAGACTATTTTTATTTTAAGTAAAACGTCAGTACGACACAGTTTCATTGCAAAGGAATTTTATTAAAAATGCAATTTGATGCCAATTTTTTTTAGGATACCAAAAAAAAAGACTTAAACTCGGTAAAAACGTTAATTTAACCTAAGTTTAAGTCTAAAATTGGTTCGGGAAGTGAACGCCTAAAGGATAACAAAAAATGTATGGCATAATCATTTCAATATAATGCCAATGTGTTGCAAAATGTGTCCCCTCAGTTTCGAGATTCACCTTGCAACAACTGATTAAAAATATGAAAGGCCTCCATGCCAATAGAGATTAACCCAATTGGGCACATTAAAACCCCGTATAAAGAGAAGTTTGCAATCCCAAGACAACCAGGTTTGGTGACTGCAGCATTTGGTCAGATAATGTTTACCCAAGCTTTCAATTCGGTAGACTTTATTCGTGGTATAGAGCAATTCAGCCATTTATGGCTAGTTTTTCAATTTCATCAGACTGCCGATAAATCCACATCCCCTTTAGTTCGCCCACCTCGACTCGGTGGCAACGAGAAAGTGGGAGTGTTCGCCTCACGCAGTACTCACCGCCCTAATAATTTGGGCATCAGTGCGGTTAGGCTGGAGAAGGTATCGTCTATAAGTGGCCAACATTGTTTAATTGTTTCAGGAATGGATCTACTAGACAACACACCAATAATAGATATCAAACCTTATATTCCATATTCAGATAGTATTGCCGACGCCGCAGCGGGTTATGCGCAAGATAAACCAGAAGAGTTACTCGCCGTTAGGTTTTCGAAAAGCGCACAACAACAGCTAACTATCTACCAGCACAAATATCCCCATTTAAATATTTTGATTGAGCAAATACTAAGTCAAGATCCCCGTCCGGCGTATCACAAAACCACAACAAGCGATCGCCTTTATGGGGTAGCTTTATATGATTTAAACATCCAATGGCGTGTTGCAGAACATTGTTGTGTCGTGGAACAAATCAACCAGATTTAAACGCTTACAGAGGTAAATCTGGAAATATCCGACTAAGCTGTTGCCGATTTAACTTCCAGTGAGATTGCAGAGCCTTGGCATACCAGTAACGAACGTCGCTAGTCGCCATCAAATCACGCCCCTGATACAACTTTTCAGGAGCAAGACCAGGCCAATCACCGAGCACTTTTCCGCCGCTTAATTCGCCGTTGAAAGTAGCGAGCGCACCACCGGCTAAAAACATACTGCTTGCAGTGCCATGATCAGTGCCCATAGTGCCGTTGACTGCAACAGTACGGCCAAATTCAGTCGACACAATTACCAGAGTATCTTGCCACTTCTGCCCCATTCCTAGTTGCAAATTTTGAATCCCTTTATCAAGCAATGAAAGATTACGAGACAATCGTCTTACTTGATTATTGTGTGTGTCCCAACCGTTTAACTCCAGCATTGCACAATTGGCGCTACTATTTGCCAGCAAGTGCGCACACTGTTTTGCCAAATAATCAAAACCGGTGGGTCGTTTTTCTTGCATCATCATGCTTGGGTTTTGTTTTTGCTCGATTACTGCCTGTAGGTGTGAATTTAAGGCCGGGTCTTTGGCATACATGTCATTTAAGCGATTTAACAAGTCCTCAGGTGCCTCTGGAAAACTAGAAGGGAACCATGTATCAACATCAACCCCGGAATTCGTAAGACCATCGCGAAATGCAATAGGAATGCTGCGTGATATCGCTAAGCCTCCGCCATTTATTTCCTTTAATGCTCGTGCTAACCATCCGTTGTCATGGTCTGTCTGATTCAATCCCGATTCCATTTGATCTTGAGCATCAAAATGCGAGCGTTGTCTATAACCACTTGCCACGGCAACAACAGGTGACATTTGTTTTTGTTGATATAACTGATGCATAAAAGCCAAGTCTTTGGCTAGGCCGAACTGAGAATTCAAAGTATGCAATTGCGATTGAATAGGCTCAATGAGCCCTTTTCTATGTTGCTGTAAATAAGGGTCTGCTACAGGTACAACTGCATGTAAACCGTCTAATGCTCCCCTTAAAAATATCCAAACTAATTTTTTCTGCTGGAAATTGCGGTTAAAAGCAAACGAAGCAGACGAGTTCAGTAATATCCAACCAGCAGCGGCTCCCTTAATAAAATTTCGTCGGTTAACACTTAACGTTTCATTCTCATAATTCATCATTAGCATTATCTCCGCTGAAACTCAGGACTTAACAGCAATAGAGCCAAACTTTGTTGTTTGCTTTCTGCTCTTTTAATATGAGTGAAGGTTTGCGTACTCATCAATGGCCCTAACGCTGTCTTGGCGACTACTAGAGGGTCCACTTTGTTGCGTTTAATCACAACAGAAGAGAAGTAATTAGCCCATTCGATGCGAGCATCTAACGCACCTGTCCCTAACCATTCGCTTTCTTCATCAGCGTAACCGGCAGGAGACCCCGCATTGAACAAGCCTTGTCCAAGAATCTCAAGAGTTTTAAATAACCTAGGTGACGGTGATGACTGATTACATGCTCGACAACTGGATAACACAAAGTCTCGAGGCGTTTTTAGCTTACGGGAATTCAATGACCAACTTTGCGGATGGTCAATTAAAGTAGAGATTACCGTTGGAATATCCCCATCACTACTTATCCAAGATTTAGTCATTGCATCGACTAATACGTTGGGAGGGTTGTCAGCAATAAAATGTTTGGCTAACTTGTAACTCAAATGCCGCGCTGTATTTGGATGATTTGCTAAATCAGATAATATTTGCAATCCCTGTTGCATACTATATTCGAATTTAAAACCTGTTTTAGTCGCAATGCGGCTTTCGCCATAGACTTTACCCAGTAAAACCCGATCACCTGGTTCATGCGCTTGCCATTTAAATAGGAACCCAGGCTTTTCGCCTCGTTTGACATTTCCAACGCCCCAACCGGTTATTGCTCGCGCCATCTCGGTGACGTCATTTTGTGAATATCCGGCATCCACGCCAAGGGTGTGCAATTCCAAAATTTCACGGGCTAAATTTTCATTTAATCCAGTAAAATTGAGGTTCTGCTTAGCATTGCGTTTTTTCCCTAATTTGCTATTGGGGCCAATTGAACGCTCATTATTTAAATAAATAAGCATGCTCGGATGGGTTATTACAGCCTTGAGCAAGTTAGCAAAACTACCGTGCAGATTGGGCGCTATGGCTTCGACTTCCATTGTAGGTGCAATTAGATTGAGTAATGCGTTATTGCTGGTGACACTAAAATGGTTTGAAAAAAAATCGAGTAATCTCGACTGTAATGGTTGCCCATGATTAATGCTAACTAGCGCAGTTTGTTGGGCCAGTTGGCGAGATGATTCTTGCAGTCCTTTGCGGGTCAATTTAAGTTCGTCCGCGCTCATCTTTGAGGTTGATTTTTTCGCATGCTCCTCTTGCTTTTTAAATTGATGGTATTGCACAAAAGCTTGTTCACTTGTCCAGTCTGAAGCGGGCAAAACAAAAGGTTTAAGTTGGCCTTTTAACCACTGTTGAGCATCGACTAAACTCTTACAATAAGATAAATCCTTAATGCTTTTCTGATCCGCGCCATAGGCGAAACGGTTCATAGCGATATAAGCATATTGCGATAACATATGTTTCCTCAATACCCTGCTGATGGGATATAAAATCGAGTATAACCCCAATCTTCTTGGCAACAAGTGTATTTGTTAGGGTATGCAAGTACTTTTGCGCCGCCTGAGAATAGCAAAATCTATGCAGTCTCAATTTAATACGAAAATAGTGACAAGAAGTTTATCCTGACAAGGATAATATCCCTTTTGCCTTTTACAGGGTGCTGGTAGAATGGCGGCCGTTTACGATTTAAGAGCAAAATAAGGATCAACTAAGCTGATGCGTACCAGCCAATATCTGTTATCTACCCAAAAAGAAACTCCTGCCGATGCGGAAGTGATTAGCCACCAATTAATGTTACGGGCTGGGATGGTTCGTAAGCTTGCTTCAGGTTTATATACTTGGCTACCCAGTGGCCTACGAGTGCTCAATAAAGTGGCTGACATTGTTCGTCAAGAAATGAACAAGGCTGGAGCGATAGAAATGTTGATGCCGGTGGTGCAACCAGCAGATTTATGGCAGGAAAGCGGACGGTGGGACGAATATGGTCCAGAATTGCTGCGCATTAAAGATCGCCACAATCGTGATTTTGTTTTAGGTCCAACTCATGAAGAAGTGATTACTTCCCTTGTTAAAAATGAAATCAGCAGTTACAAACAACTGCCAATAAACCTCTATCAAATTCAAACCAAGTTCCGTGATGAAGTACGCCCTCGTTTTGGCATAATGCGTGGTCGTGAATTTACCATGAAAGACGCCTATTCATTTCATACATCAGATGAATCAATGCAGCAAACCTATGCTGGAATGTTTCAGGCTTACTGCAATATCTTTGAGCGCCTAGATTTAGAATATCGTCCGGTTATCGCTGACTCCGGTTCAATTGGCGGTGCGGTTTCCCATGAATTCCATGTATTGGCTGATTCCGGTGAAGACGCCATTGCCTTTAGTAATGGTTCAGATTACGCAGCCAATATCGAAATGGCTGAAGCGATTGCGCCCTTGACTGAAAAATTGCCGGCCATGGCAGTAAAAACCCAAGTTGCCACTCCTGATGTAAAAACCATTGAACAAGTTTGTGCGCACTTTGATATCAGTGCCGACAAAACGGTTAAAACCATAATCGTTTTAGGTGAACAAGATGACAAAGGACAACAAGGTTTAGTCGCGCTAGTGCTGCGCGGCGACCATACGTTGAATGACATCAAAGCCGAAAAGCTAGATTCAGTGTATGCGCCCCTCACAATGGCCTCAGAGCAACAAGTTTTACAAACGTTAAGCTGCGAACTTGGCTCAATTGGTCCAATAGAGCTTTCTATTCCTGTGATTGTCGATAGAAGTGCAGCCCACTTAACAGATTTTGTTTGTGGCGCAAACAAAACAGGGTTCCATCTAACTGGCGTAAACTGGGAAAAAGACATCGTAGACTATCAAGTTGCCGATATACGTAACATTGAAGCCGGTGATCCCTCTCCAGATGGAAAAGGTACGTTAGAGATCAAACGCGGTATCGAAGTGGGTCACATATTCCAGCTAGGCGATAAATACTCCGAAGCAATGGGCTGTGGTGTACTCAATGAACAAGGCAAACACCAGATTTTATCTATGGCTTGTTATGGTATTGGCGTATCGCGCATTGTTGCGGCGGCCATTGAACAAAATCACGATAAATTCGGCATTATTTGGCCTGATGCTATCGCCCCTTTTCAAGTTGCATTGATTCCAATGAATATGCATAAATCTCATCGTATTCAACAGGTTGCAGAGTCGCTGTACGAAGAATTAGTTGCTGCTGGCATAGACGTTCTCTTTGATGATCGTAAGGAACGTCCAGGTGTCATGTTCAATGATATGGAACTGATTGGTATTCCTCATACGATTGTCATTGGTGAACGCAATTTAGACGAGAATAACGTCGAATATAAACATCGACGCACAGGCGAAAAGCAGCTAGTCAGTATCAATGATGTATTGTCGCTGTTACAAAAGCAATAAAGAATTTAATAGCAAAGACCAACCGCTAGGTTGGTCTTTTTCCTGCTAAAATCTATTTCCATATATTTTTCAATAACTTTGAATAACTTCACATCTTAATTGTTGAATTAGTCAGTGATACGCTATGCTAATATCTGCGAATAATAAGTTCGCAAGGACAAACTGCAACAAAGAGATGGAATATGCGATTAACCTTTTTCGGTGTTAGAGGCTCAATCCCTGCACCGGGTCCAGAATATATAAAGTATGGTGGCAATACAGCCTGCGTGCACATTGAATTAAATGATGGCACTGACATTATTCTCGATGCAGGCACAGGGATTAAAAACCTCGGTCAAAAATTAATTTCAAAACAGACCGATGTACATTTGTTGCTGACCCATAATCATTGGGATCATATTCAGGGTTTTCCATTTTTTGCACCTATATATCAGCCTGACAGAAATATATTTATCACACCAGGTATGACGACCTTGGATGAAAATAACGCTATTTTGAATCAGATGTCTGGCAGTTATTTTCCAGTTCATTACAAATCACTACAGTCAAATATAGAACTCAAACCTATACCTGAAGGCATTAATAGTTGGCATATTGGCAGCGCTAAAATTTATCGTCACCCAATGAACCATCCCGGCAGTGGCAGTTCTTATGTGATTGAAGCCGATGGTGCTAAAATTGCCTACATCACCGACAACGAACTTTACCCTCCCTACCGTAAAGAAACTGATTTTCTACAATGGGTAGAGTTTGCAATGAGCGCCGATATTATTATTCACGATGCCCAATACATGCTGTCTGACATGCCAGGTAAATCAGGTTGGGGACACTCGGTGGCAGAAGAAGCGGTAAAGCTAGCTTTAGCATGCAGAGCTAAGCGTTTAGCACTTTACAGCCATGATCATATTCGTACAGATGAAGACATCGCAGCGATTGAATCCCATTGTCAGGAAGTCATAGCTATTGCGGAAGATGATCTGCAAGTTTTTGCTGCGGCAGAAGGATTGGAAATCGTATTTTAAGTTATATCTAAACACTACTTTGCAGAGTTTGACGGCTCGATATTGTCGGCCAGAACGTCGGCCACAACGCGATTGCGGCCATTTTCCTTTGCAAAGTACAAACGCTCATCAGCTTTAACAAGTAAATCATCTAAATCAGTGCCATCAACACCGAAATACGAAATCCCAGCACTAAGGGTGATATTGATTTCTTTTTTATTGTAGATAAATGGCTTATTCATTAGTTTTTTACGTAAAGAGTCAACTTGTTGGAAACTATCTTTAGGCTTAGATGCTAGCATAATCAATGCAAACTCTTCCCCGCCAAAGCGCGCCAGTAGATCACTTTTTCGGGTGTGTTTTTTCAGAAAATCTGCCACAAAACACAGCGCAGCATCGCCAACATGATGACCATATAAATCATTAATTTTTTTGAAATAATCAAGATCAAATAGCACTATAGTTAAAGGCACATTGTGCCTTTTCGCATATTCACTAGCAGATGCATACACATCGATTAATTTCATCCTATTCGCTAAGCCAGTCAATTTGTCAGTACCAGCCAATTGCATAAGTCGCTCTTCGTTCTTCTCCCGATTACGCTCATACACATGAGCGAGAGCAATCATCAGCACCCCGCTGAGTATTACGTTCAATGACACTGTAATACTCAGCGGAATATCATCAGTCATAAATTTCAAATGAAAAATGCTAATTCCCAATGTCATAAAAACAATCGAGAAGTAAAAGCCAATTTTTTTACCTAATAACAAGTAGGAAATAACGGGGATAGTTAGAATCCAAACAAAAATGGATTGTGAGGAACCAGGTACGGATAAAGCATACATCATTATCGAAAAAAACGGGAAAAGGTAACTGATTACCCAAAATTGAAAATTAGTGGTTTTGGCAATTTGACGCCACACTAGGAGTGAAAATAATCCATATCCTACCTCTAGAAAAGCCAAAGTATAGAGCTCTCGATAAATATTGATCAAACCAAAAACAAAGCCGCCGATAAATGTTATCAGCAACAATACTTGCAAAACTTTGCGTCGATATTGGGTATTTTGATCAAAATCGCTAAGCATCGATAGTCTCATACAACCAAAATGAACTTATGGATTTATTCTTATTCGCAGAATAACCCCATTCATCATTTATTACTAAAAGAGATAAAAATTAATTTAATAGTACTGACAGTCTAATGTTATTAGCTGCAAATGGGTATGATAAGACGAAATAATATCAATAATAATTGCCGTTAATTTCCACAAGACTGCAATTTATTGCCGCCTATGTCGAAATTAAGCTACTTTGTAGCAGTTTTTTCCATTTTGTTTGGCTGCATACAAGGCTTTATCTGCACGATTAAATAAACTTAGTTCAGTGTCACCATATTGATACATAGTACTGCCGATACTACAGGACATTTTATGCTTGGCCAAAATCGGATTTTTATTCATAAAATCCTGAATTCGTTCAGCTATTTTACCATTCACAAGGTTGTCACTACCTGGCAACAAACAACAAAATTCATCACCACCAAAACGAAAAGCATAGTCACTTTCTCTTAGTGACTGACGTAATACGTCTGCCGTGGCGGTTAATACTTTATCGCCCTCATGATGACCGAAGGTGTCATTAACGGCTTTAAACTTATCCATATCAATCACCAGTAGTCCAAAACCTTCGCCAGCCCGTTTGGCCTGACTAAGTAAACGCACCAAGGATTCTTGATAATGTACTCGATTACCCAATGACGTCAGATAGTCTTTAAGGGCAAGCTGTTTAACACTATGAAACTCTAGTGCATTTTTTAACGGAAATTTGAATAATCGATGTAAATCATTGAGTATTGCCGCTTCCCGCAAACTTAACACTTTGGAAAAAGAATATACTAGGGTAGCAAAAATCGTGTGTTTACTTACTTGATCTAATGTTTTGATATTATTAGATTTTTCTGGCTCTCCAAGGGTAACTAAACCACTTGAAAATTTAATAGTTAAACCATCTAAGTTTAACTTCGCTCGCAATTGGCGATAAAATACTTGAGCAATCTTTTGCAGGTCGATACTCGAAGCCAATTGCAACATAACTTGATGAGATTCGGTATGGCTTAAGCCGCCCTTGTAGGGATCTGAGCTAAACAAATTGTTATCTTTCAACGCAGTGTCAAAAAGCTGTGTCATGTGCTCCAAGGCGAATGCTCCTGCCAATTTATTGGCGAATTTACGTCTAAATACGTAATTTATTAATTAAAAATGTTTTATGATTGGTTAATTAGCAATCTCTGTGCCATCGATTACTGCTAATATTAAAGTAATGCTAACGGCAAATATGCCCGTTCAGCTTACTCCTCAGTCAACAAGTTCACGCGGTAAAAAATTAGCCAAATAAAGAGATAAAATTTATGCATGTGGGTTTCACAAATATTTTGGTATTGATGACTGTTGCGGTGTTAACCGTGTGGGGATTCAAACGTATAAACTTACCTCCCATACTCGCATATCTAGCCTGTGGAGTAGTCGCTGGTCCGCACATGCTAGCAATCATCGATCATCCAGAAGAAATTCACTTTTTCGCCGAGTTAGGCATCGTCTTTCTATTATTTTCGTTGGGCTTAGAATTTTCTCTTCCTAAAGTCATGGCTATGCGCCATCTGGTTTTTGGCATTGGTTTAGGCCAAATGATACTGACTACTCTGGTTTTTATGGGGATCGCCAGTGTATTTGGATTCGATTTAAAAGCCGCATTAATCATAGGCGGCATGATAGCCCTTTCTTCAACCGCGATTGTGATTAAACAAATGAGCGAACGAGGCACGTTAAATACGACCCGAGCACAAATGGTTGTCAGTATTTTATTATTTCAAGATCTGGCAGTGGTGCCTTTGCTGATACTAGTCCCTTTGCTCTCAGATCAATCCCATAGCAGCTTATGGTTAGCGATTGTGATGGCACTTTTAAAGGGCACAATGGTAGTCGGTATTTTAATGTCTGTAGGCAAATGGCTACTACCTAGAATCTTTAATGAAGTAGCGCGAACGCGTACCGATGAATTGTTTGTGCTAACGACTATTTTGGTTGCCTTGGTAGCGGCAGGTTTAACCTACTCGTTTGGCCTTTCCATGGCACTAGGAGCATTTCTAGCGGGAATGATGTTAAGTGAAAGCCAATACAGGCATCAACTAGAAGCGGATATTCGGCCCTTTAGAGATATTCTAATGGGGTTATTTTTTATAACTGTTGGTATGCGTTTAGAAATGCAGACTTTAGCATCACAACTACATTGGATAGCTTTGGGTTTAGTCACCATAATGATAATAAAAATCCTGATCATTCGTGCTTGTGCTTGGCTATTTAAAGCCGACAAACTAGATGGCTGGTCAACAGGATTAAAGCTCTGCCAGATAGGTGAATTTAGCTTTATTATTGCTGCACTGGCGGTAAATCACGACATTCTCAGTGCTGAACAAGGCTCTGTTTTGATGGCAATCGGTGTGCTCAGTATGGCGGTTACACCTTGGTTGATTGAAAATAGTCTCGACATGGCTAAATATATTATTGGTAAACCCGACTTACAATTAGACCCAATGGATGAAGATAATTATCATCCTAGCATGCAAGACCACGTTTTGATTCTTGGTTTTGGCCGAGTTGGTCAATCAGTAAGCCGCTTATTAAGCGTGGAGAAAATCCCCTATTTAGTCGTAGACTTTGATCCCGTGCGGGTCAATGAAAGCCGAAGTGCAGGACAACCCGTGGTGTTCGGTGACGTCAGTCAACCAGATATATTAAAAGCCGCTGGAATCGATAAAGCCAAATTAGTGCTTATCACCTTTGATGAACACCAAAGAGCCCTCAATGTAATCAAGATCATCTCGGAAATGCACCCAGAATTGCCCATAGTGGTTCGCACTAGAAAAGACTACCACCTAGAAGAACTTTATGCGGCTGGCGCTAGTCAAGTTGTGCCTGAAATTCTCGAAGGCAGCCTTATGTTGGTATCTCAGATACTCCATTTATCCGGTATCCCTATGGCGCGAATTTTAAAACGGGTTCGTTCAGAGCGAAAAGATCACTATCGACATATGCACGGTTTCTTTCCTGGAGAAACCACTGAAATTAGCCAAGGTACCAAAGATAAGCTGGAATTTATGCACGCTGTGCAACTAACTGAAGATGCGTTTGCGGTCGGTAAAACAATTGAACAGTTGGATCTTTTTAAACGCAAAATAAGTTTGCATGGGTTACGCCGAGCAAATATAGAAATTACTAAGCCTGATGTTACAAAGCCCCTACAACCTAACGATGTTATCGTGATCTCAGGCAAACCGCGACGAGTAGAACGCGCAGAACACTTTTTATTAGAAGGGCATTAAACCTAATCTTGACTATTTATTAGGTCTATTTTTGATTGCGGGGTCACATAACACCCTAGCGTTAGCGACAGTATCCAATATAACTACTGAGTATTCCGAATCAATATTATCAGTATTGGTATCAGTAATAACGGCAAGGTAAGGTGGGGATGTAGAACGCCATGACAAATCATTTGCACCGTTATTGCCAAAAGCAATATCGGCAATATGATAACGAGGGTCAGCCTGAACATGCACAGTGATGAGTGCCTGTCCTGTACCTGTTATTTCAGTGATAGTGCCATCATTGTTGGGGCCACCAGTAAAACGGTAGCTGTATGTGTGTGCATTCGTAGCAGGTGTATTGGTGTAGCCACTTCCTGCAGCACTGGGGAAATTTCTTACATCTAAAGTTACAGTAGCATCCATAATCCTTTTCCTTGTAGTTGGTAAAATGCCATATTTTGGAGGTATTGCCGTATCAAAAGATACGGTTTTATGAATTGGACATAATTGTTCTCTTACAATTCTAATCCCTTTCCCGAATAGTACAAATTTTAATCAACCAAAAATGGGGTGAATGCTATATAACCTGAATTATTTAAACGTTGTTGATGTATATTAAGTTGCTGATCATCCCCTAACAAGCTTAATACAGTAGTCAATTCGATTAGCCGAGTAAAAGGTAACTTATCCGGCTTAGGATTTACTCCATATTCCAATTCAGTCTCAGTCTCAGTCTCAGTCTCAGTTAACAATGCTAAAGCTTGTTGCCAATATTGTTGGGCGGTTTGTTGTTGTTCGATTTTAAAGGCTATCTTTCCTTTTAAAATTAAGCCGCGAGAATACACCAAACGAAAATCTTCGGTTTTTTCCATTTCTTGATTATGCCATGCAGGCTCAATATTCTGTTCAAATTGCTCGATATAATGAAGCGCCAAGTCTATTTGGCCATTTAACAAAGCAAATTCACTTTGAGCGACTTTAAGATCTCCATAGAATTGTAAAGTCCTTTCCTCTTTTTTCTTTAGGTTATAAGCCTTCTCAATCAGTTTTTCAGCTTGCTGCAAATGTTGTTTAGCTGACCGACCAGACATTAGCGCAAGCTGCCATAGGCAACGTCCGTAATCCAACATCCAGTACGCATTTTGTGGATCTTGATTAAATAATTGTTCAGCGATATCTTTTGCGGTTATGTACAATTTAGTGGCTTCTTCCACATCCCCTAAATGGACGCTTACGCTGGCTAAAAGACGATTGGCGTACAAAAAGTCTTCTTTCCAGATAATATTATCTGGATCCTCTTTAATATTTTTTTTAATCGCGGCATTTTGTTCTTCGAAATAATTCTTTGCTTCATTAAATCGTCCTTGTTGTAAGGCAAGACTTCCCAACCAAGATGACGCATTTGCCATATCGTATCTTAACTGTAAATTATCTGGTGCTTGTTCAGCCCACTGAACGTAGAGATTACGCACTTCCAACATTGCCCTTTTAGCTTGCTCAAAATTGCCACGGCTTTTATCCAATATCGCCAGGTTCTGATAACCGTATGCAGCCTCTATTTGCCAGTCAGGATTATTGCTGTCCATTGCGGCTAACCTAATTGCACTATCTCGATAACGAATTAGCCATTTTTCGGCATCGTCCAAGCGCCCTTGTTGCCAGGCTACGTTGCCAAGCCAATACTCAGCTTGAGATAAATCGAACAATCGGGTGCCATTTGAAGCGTCTCTTTCGTATAAGGCTTTAGAACGTTCATAAGCTTCAGTAAAAGCTGCCATGGCCAATTGATAGTCGCCTTCATTCAGGCGCACTTCGCCTATGCCGGTTAATGAACGGGCTTGTTCCGCCAATGCGCGGTCAGATAAATCTCGTTTGTTTAACTTTGAAAAATAGCTTGTCGCTTTATCATCCACTGAACGCATTAAATCCAAACGTCCAACGGTTTGTAAGCGCTCACGTAAGTCACCTAACATAAAACCGACAATGTCTTCGGCTTGGTCTTGGCGCCGTTGTGCATCATTACGGGCGATGACAGCAGTTATCGCCAATGCGGAGGCAAACGCCATTCCGGCAAAAGAACCTACGCTAATTAACGCCAAACGTTTATATCTGCGCTGTGCATCTCGCTGCGCTAGGCTATCAAAGCCCACGCCTAACAAACCTGCTACCAATTTCAGAAATGCCCTGTCTTTACCATCTCCTTCCATTCTGGCATCAGCAGCCAACGGCTCTCTATTAGGCTGGCCAGCTTGTGCGGGTTTGAGCAAAGCTGGGGGAAAACAAGCTATCTCAGGATCACAGCTCATAGGATCGCCATCGGCAATAAAACACAAAATACGCTCTTCACGACCCATTTTACGGAATTCAGTGATTTCGGTATTCACCCATTTTGACTTCGCAGAGAAAGGCGAGCAGATGACAATCAGCGAGGATGAGTTCTGCAACGCTTGATTGACCCTTTGGCCCAAATTTCCTGCCGTTGGGAGTTCATCGCGGTCACGAAAGATTTTTCCAATTCTACGGGGAACAACACCAAACTCAGCGGATTGACCAATTAGTTTAGCGGGCACTCGATAGGCTTCTAACTTACGCATAAGCCAGCGAGCCAACTTTTCATCTTTGTGGCTGTAACTTATAAATGCGCTGTATTGCATTTTATTCCTCAGGATCAGATTGAAAGAGTGAACATGACATATACAACAGCAACATGTGGTTAAATAGTATACAAGTCTCCTATAAAAGAAAAGGAAGCATCGGTTTTACCAAGCCGAGTGCCACCAGCGAATGATATAAAATCAGGTTTAACAAATGCTTTATTGATGATAATTTATACAAATATCGGAGTTTAATGTTAAGGAATAGTGACTGATGTCATCAGCTCTCACAATTAATATAGGGGTTACCGGTCATCGCGATATTCCACAACAAGATATCCCCATTTTAGAAAAAGCCTTGCTTGAAGAGCTGACCTCGCTGCAACAACAATGTCCTAGAAGTACGATTCAAATTTTATCAGGTCTAGCAGAAGGTGCTGACCAGTTAATGGTCAAAGTCGCCTTGAAACTCAAACTTAAAGTAACTGCGATTTTACCCTTTGACGTGCAAGAATATGAAAAAGACTTTAGGTCTCCCCAATCCTTAGAAACCTTCCGTAGACTCTTTGAACAATGTTCCGAAGTGAAGATTTGCCATCGTAAAGCCAATACACCAAGAGTGGAAGGGTATACTGCACTAGGCAAAACACTGGTAGGTTGTTCTGATTATCTAATCGCTATTTGGGATGGTGTAATAGACCATAAAAAAGAATCAAGTTCCTATGCGCTAAAAACCGGTGGCACAGCAGACGTAGTAAGAATGTGTATCGAAGGACTCGTTGACGAAAGCAGCCTGCTATTTTCTAAGCCTAACAAAACATACTGTAAATGGTTAGTCAGTACACGAGAACGTCATGCCACCCTACCTTTAAGTGTGGGAAGCGAAGAAGATATTGGAAGTTGGAAGGCAATAGAAGCATATGGCGTGCAAAATGTCAGTTTGTTTAATGAAATTTTGGCGAAAACAGAACGTTTTAATACTGGTGCGCTACGTATTAAAAAGAAAGACAAAGCCAAGAGTTTAACTCACCTGCTAGGAGAGCACCCACCGACGGAATCATTAGCCCCCATCAAACACTTAGTTGATGCCTACTGTATTGCCGATTGTCTTGCACAAATTCGTCAACATCAAAGATTAAAATCATTAAAATGGATTACCACCCTATCCTTTTTTGCGATCTTCGCACAACAAGTTTATGTTGGGCTATTTGCCACACTGACTTGGTTTTTAATCCACTTGTTTCTAGTTGGAGTGGTAGTACTTATATATTGGCTCTTTTTCGTCGGCACCGAATCAAAAGAAGAACAGTATGTGGAATGGCGCGTATTTGCTGAAGATCTTAGGGTGCAAATTTTCTGGCACTTGTCTGGTATTCCTGATCACAGTGCAAATAACTATCGCACGACAAAACTATATGAGATGGATTGGATTGTAGATAATTTGAATAAACTGATGTTGCAAGTCCCTTCTCCCAGCAAACAACACATTCATTATGTGCGCAAGGTTTGGATATTAGACCAAAGAAATTACTTTTATGGGCAAAGAGGAGAAAGGGGAAGAGCATTTGCATTGCTTAACAAATCAAAACAATATCAACGAAATTCAATTTTTCTATTTTGCTTAGCAATAGCACTGATGTTCTTTAGTGTAGCAAAAATCCAATTCAATCTTATTCCCGCTTTTTCGATATCAATCTTGTTCATTATTATTGCTATGTCGTTTATCAGCTCAGCATTATTGAAAACCTTTGCTGCGCAGATGGGCTTTGAGGAGCTTAGTCAGCGCTACTTGCGAACAGGCTACTTCTTCCAACAGGCGATGAATAGAATGTCTTTGTTAGATCAAACTTACGCTTCTGAAACTGAAAATATAGGGAGCTATCAACAGGTCATTAAAACCATAGGTATTGAGGCATTAAATGAAAATGCAGCTTGGTTACAGCTGCATAAAATGAATGCTTATCAAGTTCAGGTTAGTTAACTTAAACTTGATAAGAAATGACAAATTTTAATTCGTAGGGATGCTGATTTATGCAATCTAGTTGTTTAAACCCCGTGAATTGCAAGCAAGATAAGCGCAAAATTACTGCGCTAATAGCAGATTGCGCTCCCTCGCTTGGGTTAATTAAATTTTAGTTAACCAGTTATGGGTGTCTGGCGCTTCGCCCCACTGAATTTGGTTTAATGCTTGGCGCAATCTAATTGCTTTAGGACCCGCTTCTCCGTTACCCACTTTGATATCTTTACCATTGTGAATTAAGGTTCCTACCGGAGTCAAAACCGCTGCGGTACCAGACAGAGCGGCTTCAGTACCAGGTTTAGCCACCCGTTCTAATAGTTCAGTCACAGAAAGGTTACGTTCGCTAACCTTCATTCCTAAATCAGCCGCAAGGGTTAGTAGTGTAGCTCGTGTAATACCGTGTAAAAATGAGCTATCTAAGGCTTTAGTGATAATTTCATCGCCGTCAATCAAGATAAAGTTAGCAGCACCGGTCTCTTGTACATCACCATTAGGGCAAAATAAAATTTGATCAGCATTGTACTGCGCTTTACCTGCTAAAATTGGCCCTAAAGCACTGGCGTAATTACCGCCACTTTTAATCATGCCCATATGTGGCGCACAGCGCATCCCATCTTCCGCTAATAACAATCTTAATGGACGAGCTCCACCAGCAAAGTAATCACCCACCGGTGATAACAATACATACAGCATTGAAGTAGCTGATGGTGCCGCAGCTTTACCTATTGAAGGCTCAGTACCAATATGGGTAGGTCTGATATACATTGAACCTGGAGGCTGGGGAACTTCATCAGCGTATTTTTTTACCATATCAATAATCATCTGTGATAACTGATTTGCATCAAACTCAGGTAAAAACAATAATTTAGAGCTCTGTGCCATACGTTTTATATTTTCTTCCATACGGAAAATATTGACGCTGCCATCAGCATGACGAAATGCTTTGAGACCTTCGAAACAAGTACTCGAATAATGTAAGACATGAGCCCCGGGGTGCAATTGAATACTTTCAGCGCTGACAAACTCAGCCTTACTCCAGTGATTATTTTCAAAGGTAGCAAGTGCCATCTCAGGCATAAAAACAGTTCCAAATGCAGCCATAATAGTCTCAAATCTCCAAAATAATAATAAGGTCAATTTACCGATAGAATTAAAAGTAATCCTATCTTGTAATATATATACGATTTTACGCTAGAAGCAGGGGCAAACACTAGCATTGTAAGGATAAAAATGTGTTTTAGTGTCCATCAATGCGAATCAGCTAAGATAATTGACTAAAAATTCAGAGACAAAATCAAAGTTGAGGTGGATTTACCCTAAAATGAACACTTGAAGTGAGTTCCGCAGGTGCATCATTTGCAAAAATAATATGTTGCTCACATAACACCGCAATCACCTGATCTTGCCAACATAAAAGCAAACTTCGCTGTCTTTCCCAAACTGGCACATCCCACTGTTTAAACCATTGTTTCAATAATTTGGAATGGGGTTGATCAAGGGGTTTAAATTTAAGACTATTCACCTTAGATTTTATGGTTAATTGACCAATGTATTTTTCTGCAATATGTAAATGCCCCAATTCATTGGGTAACAAGGTGTTAGCTGAATCTAAAGTAAGATGAATATCTTCTTCAAATGTTTGCTTTTTAATGCAATACATATGCTCTCGAAAGCGTCGCAACTGGTGCTGGCCTAGGTCAATGATGGGGTTGCCATCCTGCTTGGCACTAAGAAGTTTAGGTAATTCCGCCAGCACGGTTTTAGAAGGCATATCGATTTTTTGTTCTGCTAACCAATATCGCACTATTTGATTTTGCCATGGGCTAGATAGTGCACGTAACTTGCAAATATGAATCGCAAATCGTTGATTCACCATGGTCTGCAAATGTTTCCCGTTTACTTCATCTAACAACTCTTGTTGTTCAGCGCACAACTGGGCTGAGCGGTTTGCTGCCGTTGCCAAATTTGGCCAGCGTTGCAGTAAAGTTGGAATCACTTCTGTGCGTAAAAAGTTTCGATCAAATCTTGTATCGTGATTCGACTCATCTTCGATCCAGTGTAATTGCTTGTGTTTGGCTAATTGCAGAATTTCATGCTTCTCTAATTCCAGAAAAGGTCGCGCTAGGGTAATACTGTTTTCATTTACCGCAGATTGCGCCATTGCTGAGAGCCCTTTGGGACCAGCCCCGCGCTTCAACTGCAATAGCACCGTTTCCAATTGATCTTGAATATGTTGTCCTAACAAGATCAAACCATGATGTTCGGTCATGGCTTCAAGGGCTTGATATCGCACTTTTCTAGCGGCCGCTTCAACTCCCCCATTACCACTGGCATTGACCTTCACCTGCTGAATTTTTAGTGGAATATTGAGCTCAGAGCAAACTTGCTGACAATGCTGTTGCCACTTTTCCGCATTGGGACTTAAGCCGTGATTAACATGCACAGCAAGGTAATCGTGGTCAGGAAATTGGTTCGCTAATTCGGCAACAGTGATCAGCAGCAGGTGAGAGTCAACACCACCGCTGTATGCGATAACAATTTGCCTAGCGGGTCCTTGAAGGAACCTTTCAACAAGTGCTGTGGTACGATTTTGAATATTCATAAGGCAAAAACCGCCTTGTAAATACAAGACGGTTTGAGGTGAATCAAGGTGACTATATTAACAATAACCAAAAGACATGATGCGCTCGTAACGCTGTTCGAGCAACTCGTCTTTAGATAAGCTCAGCAATTGTGACAACTGTTGCTTAAGGGTCGCTTTGAGGTTGGCAGCCATAGCGTCGTGATTGCGATGAGCACCACCTAGAGGTTCCTCTACGATATTATTAATTAATCCTAATTCTTTAATTTGACCTGCGCTTACACCCATAGCTTCAGCAGCCAAAGGTGCTTTTTCTGCGCTTTTCCATAATATGGAAGCGCAACCTTCTGGAGAAATAACCGAGTAAGTACTGTATTGCAGCATATTCACTCTGTCACCCACACCGATGGCAAGTGCACCACCTGAACCACCTTCACCAATAACGGTACAGATAATGGGCACGCTTAAATCGGCCATTTCCTTGAGATTACGAGCAATGGCTTCACTTTGGCCGCGTTCCTCAGCACCTACTCCAGGGTATGCACCCGGAGTGTCGATAAAGGTAATGATAGGTAAATTGAAGCGTTCAGCCATATGCATCAAACGAAGCGCTTTGCGATAGCCTTCTGGTTTAGGCATACCGAAATTGCGTCGAATTTTTTCATGGGTGTCACGACCTTTTTGATGTCCAATAACCATTACTGGTTGACCATCAAAGTCGGCTAATCCACCTACAATAGCTTTATCATCAGCAAAAGCGCGATCACCGGCTAATTCGTCAAATTCTTCAAAAAGGCGGGGAATATAATCCAATGTATAAGGTCGCATTGGGTGTCTAGCAATTTGTGAAACTTGCCATGCGCCCAAATCGGAAAATATTTTAGCAGTCAATTCTGCACTCTTTTCCCGCAACTTAGTGATCGATTCTTCAATGCCGACATCAAACTCACCGCCTTGATTGACTAACCGTAGTTCTTCAATTTTTGCTTCTAAATCAGCGATAGGTTTCTCGAAATCAAGATAATTCAAACTCATTCCAAACCTTATATTTGTTTACAAACACACTATTGGTGTCAACTAAATTGCAGCTCTACCGCTTGTTTGGGTAACATTTGCTGCAATTCATAAATTAATTGGTCTTCTGGTGTCACGTACCACTGTGCACCAAATGCTAAAACCATTTCCGCATCAGGGTGAACAACCCGCATATTAACAGGACAGCTTCCGCCTTGATAATTCTGCAGAATTGCTTGCAGTTTAGCTACTCTTGCTTCGTTACACCAGTCAGATTCTACTTCTAACCCTAAGCATTTTACATTTTTCTCCCGAGCCTGCACTATATCCATAGCATCACGGCCTGATATTGTATTGCCCCCCGAGAAATCATCAAAGCTGACCTGTCCGGAAATCAATAGAATTCGGTCAGGTTGAAGAAGCTCCTCGTACTTTTCAAACATATCAGGGAAAAAGCGCGCATCCATACGAGCACTTTTGTCATCTAAGGTAACAATCGCCCAACGACGTCCCTTCTTGTTAGTCATCACTCTAACACCGATGACTAAGCCAACCGCAACAGACGTAGTGTCTTTATTGGTAGGTTTTAAATCTACCAAACGAGCAGAACTATAATGTTTTAGCTCTTTTTCGTACTGATTTATTGGGTGACCTGTTAAGTATAGGCCAAGAGTTTCTTTTTCTCCGTCCAACCATATTTTTTCTGGCCATTCCGGTACATTAGAAAAGGCCTGAACCACTTGATCAGGTTCAGTAGTTAACAAACCAAACATATCTGATTGCCCATGAGATTCAGCTTTAGCATGCTGATCCGCCGCGGCTATCGCTTCGGGTAGGGTCGCCATGATACAGGCTCGATGGGGACCTAAATTATCCATGGCGCCAGCCATAACCAACTTTTCTAGAACCCGTTTGTTAATCTTCTTCAGATCAACTTTAGCACAAAAATCAAACAAGTCTGAAAATTTAGTGTGTTCTTTACGGGCAGCGATAATTGCTTCGATAGGACCTTCCCCTACCCCTTTTATTGCGCCGATACCATAAACAATACGACCTTGTTCATCTACCGTAAACTTATATTGGCCCGCGTTTAGGTCTGGTGGCAGTATGGTTAATCCCATACGATTACATTCATCCACCAAAGTGACGATTTTATCGGTATTATCCATATCCGCAGACATTACCGCCGCCATAAACTCGGCAGGATAATGGGCTTTTAGCCACAAAGTTTGATACGAAACTAACGCATAAGCCGCAGAGTGAGATTTGTTAAAACCATAACCCGCGAATTTTTCCACCAGATCGAATATTTTCATCGCTAGATCAGGATCGATATTATTGCCTTTAGAACCTTCGGCAAACACACTACGCTGCTTGGCCATCTCTTCAGGCTTTTTCTTACCCATCGCACGACGTAACATATCTGCGCCACCTAGGCTGTATCCCGCCATGGCTTGTGCAATCTGCATTACTTGTTCTTGATAAAGAATAATGCCGTAGGTTGGCTCAAGAATTTCCTGCAAACATTCATGTTGATATTCTGCATCCGGATAAGAGATCTCTTCTCGGCCGTGTTTTCTATCGATGAAGTTATCAACCATCCCAGATTGCAGCGGGCCCGGTCTAAATAGAGCCACCAATGCGATAATATCTTCGAAGCAATCTGGTTTAAGACGTTTAATCAAGTCTTTCATACCGCGAGATTCCAATTGGAATACCGCAGTTGTTTCTGCATTTAATAGAGTCCGAAAACTTTTAGGATCTTCCAATGGAATGGCGGTGATATCAATTTGTTTGCCACGACCCTCAGCAATCATATCGATCGCCCATTGGATAATGGTTAAGGTACGCAAGCCCAAAAAGTCAAATTTAACCAAACCTGCAGTTTCGACATCATTTTTATCAAACTGAGTTACTGGGTTTTTGCCTTCGTCATCACAATATAACGGCGCGAAGTCGGTGATTTCAGTGGGAGAGATAACAACACCCCCAGCATGTTTACCAGCATTACGGGTAACCCCTTCCAGAATCCGCGCCATATCTATTAGATCTTTAACGTCTTCATCTTGTTGATAAAGCTCAGGTAACCTAGGTTCAACGGCAAAGGCTTTTTCTAAGGTCATTCCTGGATCAGAAGGTATTAATTTAGAAATGCGATCCACAAAGCCATAGGGATGCCCTAATACTCGGCCAACGTCTCGAACTACCGCTTTGGCAGCCATGGTGCCGAATGTAATTATTTGAGAAACCGCCTGACGACCATACATGTCGGCCACGTGGTCAATCACCTCGTCACGTCTATCCATGCAAAAATCGACGTCGAAATCGGGCATGGAAACCCGTTCTGGATTCAGGAATCGCTCAAACAGTAAGTCAAACTCTAGGGGATCCAGATCGGTAATATCAAGTGCATATGCAACGAGCGAACCTGCGCCCGACCCACGGCCAGGTCCCACCGGAATACCGTGATCTTTACTCCACTGAATAAACTCCATTACAATCAAGAAGTAGCCGGGAAAACCCATTTGGTTGATAACGGTTAATTCAATTTCTAAACGTTCGTCGTATTCAGGACGTTTTTCAGCTCGCTCTTGTTCATCAGGAAACAGGAACTTTAAGCGTCGTTCTAAACCTTCCCATGACACTTTTACCAGATAATCCGCATCTGACATTCCACCGGTTGGAAACTTTGGCAGAAAGTATTCGCCCAACGTCACGGTAACATTACAACGCTTGGCTATCTCTACGGTATTTTGCAGTGCTTCTGGAATATCGGAAAACAGTTCACACATTTCCTCAGGACTGCGCAGGTATTGCTGATCACTATAAAGTTTGGGACGACGCTTATCATCGAGGGTATAACCATCATGGATACACACCCTTATTTCATGGGCATCAAATCCCTCTTTAGCGATAAAACATACTTCATTTGTGGCCACGACGGGAAGATCATGGTCCAAAGCCCAATCTGTCGCTCGTTGAATATATTCCTGTTCACCTGGTCTGCCAGTGCGATTTAACTCGATATAGTAACAATCGCTAAAATGGGTTTCATAAAATTGCGATATTTGCTCTGCTAAAGGCATATTTCCTTTGGTTAATACCTGTCCAAGATCACCGGACAAGCCACCAGATAAAATAATCACGCCTTCTTTGTGTTCTAGCAGCCATTGTTTATCGATTACCGCTCTATTTTGTACATGCCCACGCTGATAAGCTTTGGAAATGAGCAAGGTAATATTTTTATATCCTTTGTTGTTGCTTGCCAACAAGGTCAGTCTGAATATTTCATCGCCTAACTCTTCACTTTGTACCCAAAAATCAGCGCCAATTATTGGTTTGATCCCATTGGCATGTGCAGCATCATAATATTTTACCAATCCACACATATTCATCTGGTCAGTAATGGCCACTGCGGGCATCCCCATTTCTTTGACCTTTCCAAGAATGGGTTTGATCTTATTCAAACCATCCATCATGGAATAATCACTATGGACGCGCAAATGGATAAATTTCACGGGTGCTTCTGTGGCTTCAGACTGCATGGATGACTCCATTGTGTTGTATCAATATTTGTTGCACAGGTTTAAAACTCATACGGTATTCTTCCGTTGGCCCTAGCTCAGCTAAACGTAACAAATGAGCTTTGGTAGGGTAGCCTTTATGTTGATCAAAACCATACTCAGGATAGCGTAAATGCAATTCTGCCATCTCCCGATCTCTGGTGACTTTAGCAATAATAGACGCGGCTGAAATTTCTGCGACACTGCCATCGCCTTTAACGATTGCTTCACTGGCATAATGCCAATCTGGGCATCGATTACCATCGACTTGCACCAAATCAGGCTGAATTGATAAACCTTCAACAGCGCGTTTCATAGCCAACATAGTGGCATGTAGAATATTCAGCTGATCAATTTCTTTTGGGCTAGCTCGCCCTACTGACCAACATAATGCATTTTCAATAATTTGGTTGAACAATACGTTGCGTTTTTTCTCGCTCAGTTTTTTGGAATCGTTTAATCCTAAAATAGGCTTTTGCGGATCCAATATTACCGCTGCGGTCACAACATCTCCCACCAAAGGTCCACGGCCGACTTCATCAACCCCGGCGATAAGGCAAGCCTCACTCATATTCTGCACCAATTAACTTTAATACGGCAGCCGCAGCTTGTTTATCTGCATCCTGTTTTAACATTTCATGTAAACCAACAAACTCCTCTGGAATCTTTACGCTATCACCGGCGAACATCGGGATCAGATATTCAGAGATGGTTTCAGGATTCACTTGTTCTTGTAATAATTCAGGCACAATGGGTTTATCTGCTAGCACATTAGGCAGTGAGAAGTAATTGGGTTTATACATTACTTTCATTATTTGATGTGTAAGCCATTTTAAACGATAGGCTACCACCATTGGACGCTTACATAACATAGCTTCAAGTGACGCAGTACCAGAGGCAAGTAGAATAGCATCCGAGGCGATCATAACATTACGAGATTGTCGCATAAGCACTGAAATATGCATGTTTTGCGGATACTCTGGCAAGCTCTTAAACGCCGACACTATGGCTTCAATTTGCGATTTTCGCACTTCATTGACAGCGGGGATCACCACATGTAATTCTCTTACCGTAGTACACACTTTGCTTGCGCTTTGCAAAAAGACCTCAAGCAACATATTCACTTCGCCAGCCCGGCTGCCCGGTAGCAACGCCAGCACTTTTGCGTCTTTGCTTAACGTTACGCCATCAAGTTGTTGGCGAGCTAGAGTTTGATCGGGGTAAAGCTCAATATCATCCGCCATAGTATGGCCAACATATTGGCAAGGGAATCCATGTTTGTCGTAAACGGCTTTTTCGAATGGAAAAATACTGAGTACTAAGTTAGTCGCTTCAGCAATCCCATAAATTCTATTTTCCCGCCAAGCCCATACAGTAGGACTGACGTAATGGACGGTTTTGACCCCAAGTTTTTTTAGTTTCTTTTCTAACGGCAGATTAAAATCAGGGGCATCCACTCCGATAAAGACATCGGGGGGATTATCGGTAAAATGTTGCAGGACGGTTTTTCGAATAAACAGTAATCGGCGAATACGGGACAGTACCTCTACTATGCCCATCACAGAAAGTTCTTCCATTTCAAACAAGGTTTCGCAACCTTGCTCAAGCATATTAGGACCGGCAATTCCTGTAAACCGTGCATCGGGGTGAATTGCCAAAATCTGTTTTATCATACCCGCAGCTAACACGTCGCCAGAGGCTTCTCCGGCAACGATAGCAATTTTCAAAGGACGCTTAGACATATAAGGTTGGCTCGCAGTTTGCGATAAAGCTAATCAGTATGATTAGCGGATTATTCCTCGGGCAGAGTTTGCTACAAAATCAGCCATTAATCCCACTTCTTTTGTGGTTTCGGCCATTTTGCGTAACTCTTGAACGGCTTCTTCGGCACGATTGCCGTTCCGATAAAGTACTTTATAAGCACGTTTAATACTCATTATTACCTCTTTATCATAGCCTCTGCGACGCAACCCTTCGGAGTTAATTCCTGCCGGCGTATTGTCGATACCATTGATCATAACAAAGGGAGGGATATCACGTAATATGATGCCACCGCCACCAGTAAAACTGTTAGAGCCAATATGGCAGAACTGGTGCACAGCCGTGTTACCACCTAAGATAACGTAGTTGCCAACATGTACATGACCAGCAAGGGTCGCATTGTTAGCAAAAATGTTATCATCTCCAACAACACAATCATGCGCCACATGTGCGTAAGCCATAAATAAATTGTTTGAGCCTATTTTGGTCAGTGATTTATCTTGAACCGTACCACGATGGATAGTCACACATTCCCGAAAAACATTGTTGTCACCAATTTCTAATCGGGTTTTTTCACCAGCATACTTTTTATCCTGGCATTCTTCACCAATCGAACCAAACTGGAAAAAACGATTGTTTTTACCAATAGTACATGGTCCCTTAATGACCACATGTGACTCGACAACCGTTCCACTTCCTATCTCGACATCTTCACCGATAACGGAATATGGACCAACTTGAACGTCTGCTGCTAACTTAGCAGACGGGTGCACAATAGCTGTTTCATGGATCACTGGTTACATTTTCCTCATTGCACACATAAATTCAGCAACACAAGCTTCTTGACCATCCACACTGGCAACGCCTTTAAATTTCCATATACCGCGCTTCTCTTTCACAACACACACGTCGAAATCTAATCTATCGCCAGGAACTACAGGGCGCTTAAAGCGTGCGTTGTCGATACCAGCATAAAGGTATAACTCATCACTGTTTCCCGCAGTTTTAAACCCTAATATGCCCGCAGCTTGTGCCATTGCTTCAAGAATTAAAACACCAGGGAATATGGGTTTTCCAGGGAAATGACCTGTGAAACAAGGTTCATTAAAGGTAACATTTTTATAGGCTTTAATCGTTTCGCCTAAAACATATTCAGTTACTCTATCAATCAATAGAAATGGATATCTATGGGGTAAAAGCTCCATGATTTCTTCGATTTCGATGGTGTTCAAATTGTCGGCCAAAGGCTGATCTCCTTTAATAAGTAATGGGAACTACCCTGTTACTTTGTAGATTGTTGTTTCTCTAAAACTTTGACACGTTGAGCAAGAGACGTTATTTTTTTGAATTGAACTGCATTTTTACGCCACTCAAGATTGGGCACCGCCGGCATACCTGAGGAATATAAACCAGGTTCGGTTATGCTCTTGGTAATCATACTCATTCCAGTAAAATGAGAGTTATCACAAACTTCAATATGTCCGTTAAAACCGCACAATCCTGCAACGCTACAATTTTTACCCAATTTGGTACTGCCAGCAATAACTGAACACGCTGCCATAGCAGTGTTTTCACCTATTTCTACGTTATGGGCAATTTGCAATTGATTATCCAGTATCACCCCATCGCCGATAATTGTATCTTCAAGAGCACCGCGATCGATAGTAGTACTAGCGCCAATCTCGACACGATTACCAATAATGACTCGTCCCAACTGAGGGATCTTAATCCACTTACCTTTATCGTTAGCGTATCCAAAACCGTCACTACCAATAACAGTAGCAGATTGCACTAAGCAATCTTCGCCGATTACCGAATCGTGATAAACGGTGACATTTGCCCAAAGTTTAGTTCTGTTACCTAGTTGACAGTTTTTGCCTACAAAAGTACCTGCACCAACTTGCACGTCATCGCCTAAAACCACGCCTGATTCAATCACAGCATTGGCTCCCACACTCACGTTATTACCAAGTTTTGCGTCTTGGCCGATAACGGCTGTTGGATGGATACCTGATGCCGCAGCCGGAGTCGTATCAAGAGCCTGTGCTACCAATGCAAATCCCACGTATGGATTTGGATGAACTAGTGCAGTGCAAGGACAATGGGATAACTCGTCTGGATGTAAAATAACCGCTTGTGCTCTAGTGTCAGCCAGGTGACTACGATACTTGCTATTGGCTAAAAAGGAAATCTGACCAATGCCTGCATTCGCCAAGGTACTCAAACTATTAATTTGGGTATCCTCAGTATCATTGCCAGATAAATGGATAGATGCACCAATAAGATCTGCCAATTGTTTTAAACTGAGTGACTGCATACAGGCTCCGGTAGGTTATTTCATTTGACTAACTTTTTTCAATACTTTCTCTGAGATATCGTATTGAGGAGTAGCGAATACAACCGCTTGTCTATCTAGAACCATGTCGATATTTTCTTCATTTACAACTGCTTGGATAGCTTGTTGTAGCATAGTAACGATTTTGGTGTTTTCTTCTTGTCTACGTTTTTGTAGCTTTTCTTGCAAAGGTTTAGCTAGCGCTTCAAATTCAGTGTTAGCTGCTTGTAAACGCTCTTGTTCAGCTTTAATTTGTGCTTCACTCATAGTCGGTGCGTTTTTCTTAAGCGACTCAAGATCAGTGGCTATCTTTTGACGCATCGCATCTACTTTTGAACCTTCGTCTTTAAATTCAATTTGCAAAGCTTGCTGACTAGCAATCGCTTGTGGCATTTGCTGAATTACCGCCTCGCGACTTACAACAGCAATTTTCTGTTCTGCGTAAGCTACTGAACTTAATAAAGCACTGCTCAAAAGTGCAGTAACGACTAAGGTTTTAAATACTTGTTTCAAAGGGAACTCCTTCCTGTTTTTATAATACTAATTAGCTCATGCTAAATTATGTTTAAAATGTTTGTCCAATGTTGAAAGAGAAGAATTTCACATCATCCCCAACACGTTCTTGCAAAGCTCTAGAGAAACTAAAGACCATTGGACCCATTGGTGATAACCATTGTACAGAAACTCCGTAAGAAGCTCTATAGCGAGTCCAATCGCCGTAATCTGCGACAGGGTCTTCACTAATCTGATCTAGATCACGATATAAGCTATAGTCGAATTCAGTATCCCACACATTACCGGCATCAAGAAACAAGCTTGAACGCACTGAATTATCAAACTCTTCGCCAACAAACGGAGTAGGTACAATTAATTCTACACCACCGAGCAACATCGCGTTACCACCTAAGGAACGAGAAGATACTGCAACCCGGTCAGATTCAGGACCTAACAAGATAGTTTCACCGTCTGGTCCGGTAATACTTGTGGGTGACAATTGTACGCCACGAGGTCCAACAGTGTTATTTTCGAATCCGCGTAAGGTATCACTACCACCGGCCGTAAAGTTTTGAGTGAATGGCAATATCTGTTCTATGCCATTTGTTTCACCATAACCGTTACCGTAACCTGCGCGCAATCGAGTAAGCACTGACCATCTTTGATCACGGGTAAGCGGGAAGTAGAATTTAGTATCAAAAATCGATTTGAAATAATTTACATCAGAATTAGGAGTAGTAATGCTAAAGGATGCGCTTTGTGACGAACCAGCCGTTGGGAAAATCCCTCGGTTTAGAGTACTACGAGTCCAAGATACAGATGCTAGGAAACTAGAGTAATCAATAGGTGCATCTGGATCATCTTCATTCACAAATTGGTTGTAAAAACGGTCTGTCTGTTCATAGTTACTGCGACGAGATAACTCTACATCACTATAACTCAAGCCAAAATTAATTCGGTTGAATTCATTAATTGGATAACCAGCGTTTATTCCAACGGTGTATTGTTTACTGTTGTATTGTACAAGGTTTGCACTTCCAGCATCGAATTCACTATATGAAATATTTCCGCCCAAACTAATTCCATCAATAGTGAAATAAGGGTCTGTGTAGGAAAGTTGCACACTCTTTTGGTAAGATACAGTACTAACATTGAATGCCAATCGTTTACCTGTACCTAAGAAGTTGTCCTGTTGAATACCGGCTTGCAGGCTAAGTTTGGTTCTATCACCGTAACCCACACCAGCATTAAATGAACCAGAAGGTTGTTCTTTAACTTTATATACCACATCAACTTTGTCATCTTCACCTGGTAAACGGACGGTTTCAAAATCCACTTCTTCCATGTAGGTCAAACGTGACAAGTTATTCTTAGACGATTCCAAAGAACTGTTCGAAAGCCAAGTACCTTCCATTTGACTGACCGACTGACGTAAAACCTCATCGGCAGTCACTGTATTACCTTCGAAGGTAATGCGGTTCACGTAAATACGTTTTCCAGGATCGACAGATAGCGTCAATTTAACAGTTTTGTCTTCATCATTAATTTCAGGGATCGTGGTTACTGTCGGATACGCATATCCAAAACGACCTAAATATTTACTGAAGAACTCTTCTGTGTAGGTTACTTCTGCTTGGTTATATAACTCACCAGCGGTAAGCGGTAATACAGCGCGCATGTATTCTTCGTTACCCAATAGGTCACCAATTAGGTCTACTTCAGAAATAGTGTATTGCTCACCTTCAGAGATATTCATTGTGACATAAATACCATCTTTTTCCGGGGTCATAGATACTTGCGTTGAGTCTACCTGATAGCGCAAATAACCGCGGTCTAGGTAGTAGCTTCGTAACGTTTCCATATCACCAGAGAGAGTTTGTTTTTGATAACGGGTTTCAGATAAAAAGTCCCACCACGGTGTATCGAACTTTAACTCCATTTGTCTTAACAACTCAGCGTCAGAGAAGACTTCATTACCGACAATGTTAATTTGTTGAATTTTTGCAGAGTCGCCTTCTTCAAACAACAGCTTCAAATCAACTCGGTTACGAGGCAATGGCGTGACAATGGCGCTGACATCAGCATTGTATTTACCAATACTGTAGAAAAAGTCTTTTAAGCCATTTTCGATACCGGTTAAAACCGTTTTATCCAACGGCTCACCCACGCGGATGTTGTTGCCATCAAGACTTTCTTGCAACTGCTCATCTTTTATATCGTCATTGCCGTCAAAGATAATATTACTGATGGTTGGACGCTCTTTGACTTTCACAACCAAAGTGGTGCCATCACGAAGAATTTCGATACTTTCAAAGTGAGTAGATGAATACAGGCTACGAATTAACTGAGCCGAACGGAAACTATTCATAGTGTCACCGACTTGCACAGGCAGATAGGTCAGCGCGGCTCCCAAAGCAACCCTTTGTAAACCTTCAACTTTGATGTCGGATACGACGAACTCTTGGTCTGTAGCAGCTAAGGCTAAGCTAGCACTGGACCATATGAATCCGGCTACAACTAACTGTTTAAACTTCATTTATTAATATTCTTCCTAAGCACTCATAGCCTACTTCGGCAATGTAGTTTGTGTCATCCACACTATAAACGCGCAATGTCATTATAAAAAGCTACTGTCATTAACAGTAACAAGATGATCCCGCCAATTTTAAATCCCACTTCCTGTACGGATTCCGGAACCGGTCGCCCAGTTAAAAGCTCTATAAAATAATAGAGTAAGTGCCCGCCATCAAGCACAGGAAGAGGGAAAAGATTAATAATCCCTAAATTCACACTAATAAGCGCTAAAAAGCTCAAAAATGCGACAATTCCAGCACTGGCCGTCATACCCGCACCTTGGGCAATCGAAATTGGGCCACTTAAACTTTTAACAGATACATCACCGGTAAAAAGCTTACCAATCATGTCAAAACTCAATGTTATAAGTCGCCAGGTTTCACTTACTCCTTCAGATAAACCTTCAATTGGACCATACTGCTTGTGAAATAAATACTCTTCCGGATAAGGTTCTAAGTAGGTAACTACACCTAATAATCCCTTATCAGGATCGTCTGGTTTCACGCCAATAGTAGCTGTCACCTGCTGTTCAATGCCATTTCTATCGATTGTGATAGTAACATTTTGTTTAGGGTGCTGCTCAATCAGCTCCACTATTTGTTCCCAATTTGCCACAGTAGTTCCATTAAACTTGAGAATAATGTCATTCACCTGCAATCCGGCGTCAGCTGCTGGCGAAGATTCACTCACCAAAGCAAGCTGTTTAGTGGGGTTAGTGCGATAAGGTGCAAAGCCCAAACTCGCCATTGGTGACGTGGTTTCAGGGTCAAATTGCCAATTCCTTAAATCTAAATCCAAAACTTTGTTGTAACCGTCTTTAGTGGTGACTTGCACTTGGGTACTTGAATCACCAATCAGCCGCATCACTTCATAGTTCACCGCTTGCCAGTCGTTGGTCTCGTGCCCAGATATTTGGGTAATTTGATCCCGTTCAGCAAACCCTGCATTGGCGGCAATTGAATCCGGTTCAATATTTCCAACAATGGGTTTAACCGATTGTTGGCCAATCAGTAACATTAAATAAATCGCGAAAATCGCGAATAAGAAGTTAACCATAGGTCCGGCAGCGACTATCGCGATGCGTTTGAGCACATGTTGGCGATTAAACGCATAGGGTAAATCAGAATCGCTAACCTGCTCCACTCGTTCATCCAGCATTTTTACGTAACCACCCAGAGGAATAGCAGCGATAACATATTCGGTTCCCAGTTTGTCTGTGCGCGACCACAAGGCTTTGCCGAAACCAATAGAAAATCGTTCAACTTTGACGCCGCAGCGGCGGGCAACCCAAAAATGTCCCCATTCATGGACCGCAACGAGTATCCCTAAGGCAACGACAAATGCGGAAAGATTGCGAATAAACTCAAAAATCAAACTAAGGTTCCTATAAATTGTTTAGCAAGGGATCTAACTTGTTTATCAAGGCCTAAAATCCCATCAATATCTTGCAAATGTTGCGCTTCGATGCGCTGTAACATTTCTTCATTCACTTCGGCAATTTGCGAAAATCCGATTTGATGCGACAGAAAAGCTTCCACCGCAATTTCGTTCGCCGCATTTAAAGCAGTTGTCGCGTATTGCCCAGCATCACAGGCATTAATGGCTAATTTCAAGTTTGGATAACGTTGTAAATCTGGCACCTGAAAACTAAAATCTGCTAACGCAGCAAAATCTAAGGGAGTCACTCCAGCATTAATTCGATTCGGAAACGCCAAGCAATGGGCGATTGGCGTTTTCATATCCGGATTGCCCATCTGCGCAAGCACTGAACCATCCGCATATTGAACCATTGAATGAATAATACTTTGTGGGTGCAACACGATTTGAATATCCGCAGAATTTAAGCCAAATAACCATTTGGCTTCGATAAACTCCAAGCCTTTATTCATCATAGTGGCAGAATCAACAGAAATCTTCCGCCCCATATCCCAATTAGGATGAGCACAGGCTTGATCCGGCGTAATATCGACAAAAGTATCCAACGAGCGATTTAAAAAAGGCCCACCGGAACCGGTTAATAATATTTTGGCAATGCCTGACGCTGCAAGGTCGCCATATTTGAAATCGGCAGGAAGACATTGAAAAATTGCGTTATGTTCACTGTCGATCGGCAGTAATTGGGCACCTGTTTTATTCACTTCTTGAATAAAAATATCACCACACATAACCAAAGACTCTTTGTTCGCCAACATGACTTTTTTGCCAGATTTGACGGCAGCTAACGTTGGTAGTAACCCGGCTGCGCCTACAATTGCCGCCATAACACTGTCGACACTGGAGTCTGACGCCACCTGACATAAGCCTTCTTGTCCCACCAACAATTCACACTTTAAATTGGCATTTTGTAATGCCTGCTTAGCGTAGGTGTAGGAGGCTAAATCAGAAATAACCAGATAATTAGGTTGAAACAGAATCGCTTGGGATATTAGTTTGTCTACACTGGAATGGGCAGTTAACGCAACCACATTGTATTTTTCTGGATGTAATTGAATAACATCCAAGGTGCTTTGACCAATGGAGCCGGTCGCTCCTAAAATCGCTATATTTTGCATTAGGCCATCCACAAAACGTAGCAATAGGCAAATACAGGGAATGCCGCGGTGAGGCTATCGATACGATCTAATATACCACCGTGACCAGGCAGTATTTTACCGCTATCTTTAATTCCAGCACAGCGTTTAAACATACTTTCGTTTAGATCGCCTAAAGCTGACACTCCAACGGTTAAGCCACCGATAAGTACATGCATCCATATTCTACCGGGGTCTACTTGATAGTGCAGCGCTGCAAAGGCAATAATCGCGGTCGAAGCGGCAATACCACCTGCTAAGCCTTCTAAGGTTTTGCCAGGTGAAACATTAGGGCGTAGTTTATGTCGGCCGAATTTGACGCCAACAAAAAAAGCGCCAATATCTGCGGCCCAGACAATACCTAAAACATAAAATATAAGTGACACACCATATAGGGGGTCAATATCGTACATATGAGAGCGTAACGAGACAACAGAGACAAAGGTGGGGATTAGAGTGAACAAACCGAATAAGCACCGAATAGCTTTACTCGTTCGCCATATTGCTGAAAAGCGCGGGTAAGCAATAATCATCAATAGTGAAACAAACCACCAGATTGCTGCCACACCTAAAATATAAACATATAAACTATTTAAAGCGCCTTGATACCAAATATTTTGCGTGGGTACCCAGTAAACTAAAAATAGACAACAGAACAGAATGAAAAAAGCATAAAGAGCTTTTTGCGGTCTAGGCTTAATACTCGACATATTAGCCCACTCATAACCGCCTAAACCTACCACTAAGGCAATGAATATTTCAAAGCCTAATAGTGGTAAAAATAAAATACAAATTAACGCAAGAGGAGCTAAAATAACTGCTGTAATTATACGCTGTTTTAACATAATTAGCCTTTGAGCTTTGCGGAAAACATTATCATTTAGTTTCCACCTGCTCTCCTGTCATACCAAATCGACGTTGACGGTCAGAATAGTCATTAACCGCAAGCTGAAACGCTTGTTCATCAAAATCTGGCCAAAGAGTATCAGTAAAATATAGCTCTGCGTAAGCACATTGCCACATTAAAAAATTACTGATTCGGTGTTCTCCGCCAGTGCGAATGAGCAAATCTAGTTCAGGTTGACCAGCAAGCGACATAAACTGATTAAAATCAGTTTCGTCTACACTATCAATATCCAAGTCTTGGCTAACAGCTTGTTTTGCAAATGATTTGGCCGCATTCAATATATCCCAACGACCACCGTAATTGGCAGCAATATTGAGAACTAACGCACCATTATGCTCAGTTAACTTTTCCGCTTTATTAATTTTTTCGACTAACTTGTTGTCAAATCGTGATGTATCACCAATGACTTTTAGACGCACGTCGTTTTTGTTCAGTTTCTTGGCTTCGCTATTTAGCACAAAATTGAACAAGTCCATTAAAACGCCGACTTCTTCTGCAGGACGGTTCCAGTTTTCGCTGCTAAATGCAAATAAGGTAAGAGACTCTATGCCATTTTGACGAGCAAAACGAACGGCAGATCGCACAGACTCAACACCAGCTTTATGCCCGAAAGTGCGGATCTTACCTTTCTTTTTTGCCCAACGGCCGTTGCCATCCATAATGATAGCAACATGTTTTGGGATATTTAGATTACTCATAAGGTAAAAGGAATTAACCAAAAAGGGTTAAATTTCCATCAACTCTTTTTCTTTATCTTGTAATGCGCTATCGATGGTTTTAACGAATTCGTCAGTTAATTTTTGAATTAACTCTTCGCCTTTACGACCTTCATCTTCGCCTAATTCTTTTTCTTTAACCAATTCTTTGATATCGGCATTAGCATCGCGACGAATATTACGCACGGCGACACGACCTTGCTCAGCTTCGCTTCGTACCACTTTGATAAGGTCTTTACGACGCTCTTCAGTCAACGGTGGTAAAGGAATACGAATAGCAGCACCTGAACTCATAGGATTTAATCCTAGGTCAGATTGCATAATGGCCTTTTCGACAGCGGCGGCGGCACTTTTATCAAACACAGTAAGTGCCAATGTTCTGGCATCTTCGGCAAAAATATTAGCTAGCTGCTTTAAAGGGGTATCAGCGCCATAATATGGCACCATAATGTTATCTAAAAGCGCTGGATGAGCGCGGCCAGTTCTAATTTTACTTAATTGGCTTTTCAGTGCACTGATGCTTTTTTCCATGCGTTGTTTTGCATCATCATGAATATCATTTATCACTGCAATCTCCCTAATTCTTATTTTACTAATCGTTTTTTAAATCGTTGTTATTGATTGTTTGTGCCTTGATGGGAAATTGTAGTCCCTTCGTCTTCACCCAAAACAACACGGCGTAAAACGCCCGGTTTATTCATGTTGTAGACGCGAATAGGCAAGCTATGATCCCGTGCCAAAGTAAAAGCAGCTAAGTCCATAACCTTAAGTTCTTTTTCCAGAACTTCTTGATAACTTACGTTTTTAAGTAATACAGCGTCTGGATTTGTGACTGGATCATCATTATAAACGCCATCCACTTTAGTACCTTTAAGTACTGCGTCGGCTTCTATTTCAATGCCTCGTAAACAGGCTGCAGAGTCAGTGGTAAAAAATGGATTGCCTGTACCAGCAGAGAAAATGACTACGCGTCCTGACTTTAAAAGACTAATGGCTTCAGTCCAATTGTAAGCATCACAGACACCATTAAGCGGTATGGCTGACATTAAACGTGCATTAACAAATGCTCGGTGCAAAGCGTCACGCATGGCTAAACCGTTCATGACCGTGGCTAACATACCCATGTGGTCGCCCACGACACGATTCATTCCAGCTTTTGCTAACCCTTCACCGCGAAATAAATTTCCGCCACCAATTACTAATCCTACTTGCACACCCATTTCAACCAACTCTTTGATTTCTTGGGCCATTCTATCTAGAACTTTGGGGTCGATACCGAATCCTTCTTCACCCATTAGGGCTTCACCACTTAACTTTAGCAGAATTCTTCGATATGCAGATTTTGGTGCGATACTCATTTATTGGCTATTCCTTCGTTATTGGATATTGGGCTCAAACCCACTAAATTTATCCGCGTAAATAGTACATATAAAAAGGCACCTCATTTTGAGGTGCCGATAGTTTATATGACATTGGCTTTACGCAAAAGCGAAAGGCTCAATTATTTCTTAGCAGCTGCCATTTGTGCAGCAACTTCAGCCGCGAAATCTTCTTCTTTCTTCTCGATACCTTCACCAACTTCGAAACGAACGAAGTTAATCACGTCAGCACCTTTAGATTTCAAAAGTTGACCAACAGTGTTAGAAGGATCTTTAACGAAAGGCTGACCTGTCAAACTAACTTCGCCAGTGAATTTCTTCATACGGCCGATAACCATTTTTTCAGCGATATCAGCTGGCTTGCCAGATTGCATTGCGATTTCAAGTTGAATTTCTTTTTCTTTCGCAACAACTTCTGCAGGTACATCTTCAGGCTTCACGAATTGTGGGCTAGCCGCTGCAATATGCATTGCAATGTCTTTTGCCAAATCTTCATCACCGCCATTCAAAATAGCGATTACGCCGATACGACCACCGTGCACGTATGCACCTAGGTTGTCGCCTTCAACAGAAATAACACGACGAGGAGAAATGTTTTCGCCGATTTTTGCTACTAGTGTGTCACGAGCATCAGCAACAGTAACGCCATCGATTTCGCTGCTATTTAGCGCATCCATGTCGTTAATTTTGTTTGCAGAAGCTACATCAACTAATTTGTTAGCAAAAGCTAAGAAACCTTCGTCACGAGCAACGAAATCAGTTTCACTGTTAATTTCCATCATAGTTGCTACACCGTTAGCAACTTTAGTCATGATCACGCCTTCAGCTGCAATACGACCAGCTTTTTTAGCCGCTTTTGCTTGACCAGATTTACGCATATTTTCAATTGCTAGCTCGACATCACCGTCGGTTTCTACCAATGCTTTTTTACAATCCAACATGCCGGCGCCGGTGCGCTCACGAAGTTCTTTTACTAGGGCTGCTGTCACTGCCATTTTGGTTTCCTCAGCATTTATAAATAGTTCTTAACTTAAGAAACAGGGGCCGTAAATAATTACCGCCCCTGATGAGATGTTTGCCATTCTATTGAACTAACGTCACAAAAAAATGACAAGGCCGCGACAAGAAAGTCGCGGCTTTTTAATTACTCAGCTGCTTCAACGAAATCGTCTTGCTCAGCTTGTACTTCAAGGTTTTGCTCGCGACCTTGGCTAACAGCATCAGCTGCAGCGTTTAAGTACAATTGAACCGCACGAATAGCATCGTCGTTACCAGGAATGATGTAATCAACACCATCTGGATTAGAGTTAGTATCAACTACTGAAATAACTGGGATTCCCAAGTTACGTGCTTCAGTGATTGCAATGTGCTCGTGATCTGCATCAACAACGAATAAACAGTCTGGAAGACCGCCCATATCTTTGATACCACCTAAGCTACTTTCTAGCTTGGTCATTTCACGTTGAAGCATTAATACTTCTTTTTTGGTCAACTTTTCGAAAGTGCCATCTTGAGACTGTTGCTCTAGCTCTTTCAAACGCTTGATTGATTGACGAACTGTTTTCCAGTTAGTCAACATTCCACCTAACCAACGCTTGTTAACGTAGAATTGGTCACATTTCTGTGCTGCTTCTTTAACTGCGTCGCTAGCTGCGCGTTTAGTTCCTACGAAAAGAACTTTACCTTTTTTAGAAGATACACTACTAATGTAGTTCAATGCTTCATTAAACAAAGGTACTGTTTTTTCAAGGTTGATGATATGAACTTTGTTACGAGCACCAAAGATGAAAGGTTTCATTTTTGGGTTCCAGTAACGAGTCTGGTGACCGAAGTGCACGCCCGCCTGGAGCATGTCACGCATAGATACGTTTGCCATTATTAATTTCCTCAAATTGGGGTTAGGCCTCCATACATCCCATCTATCGATCCGTTCAGGCGGCAAACCCGAAACAGACACCCCGACAAATGTGTCGATGTATGTGTGTTATTTAGTTAATTTCGCTTTTATTCTAAGCACTAAAATAATGCTATTGAATTTGCGGTGCGCTTTATACCATGCGGGCCTACTTCACGCAAGTAAAAAGGGCTATATCTGCATGTTCGTCATTGCAAATGAAGTAAACCGGCAATTCTTTTTGTCATCTATACATTTTTAGGCTTAAAAGATACAATTCGCCTCATTATTGCTTTGAGTTATTTTTTTAGGATGCAAAATTGACAATCACGATTAAAACTCCAGATGAAATTGAGAAAATGCGAGTAGCGGGTAGATTAGCCGCTGATGTTTTACAAATGATTGGCCCCTACGTTAAGAAGGGTGTCACCACTAATGAACTCAATCAAATCTGTCATGATTATATTGTCAATGAACAGCAATGTATTCCTGCTCCTTTGAATTATGGGCATCCTCCCTTCCCAAAATCTATTTGTACTTCGGTCAATCATGTTATTTGCCATGGCATTCCTTCAGACAAAAAGTTAAAAGACGGAGATACCATCAATATTGATGTGACTGTGATTAAAGATGGTTATCACGGTGATACATCAAAAATGTTTGTGGTAGGTAAACCCAGCATTTTAGCTGAGCGCTTAATTAGAGTGACCCAAGAATGTTTGTACAAAGGCATTGAACTTGTAAAACCAGGGGCACGATTGGGCGATATTGGACATGTCATTCAGCAACACGCAGAAAAGCACAATTATTCCATTGTAAGAGAATATTGTGGTCATGGTATTGGTGCAAACTTTCATGAAGAACCACAAGTGGTTCATTATGGCCGACCTAATACCGGCGTTGAATTGTTAGAAGGCATGTGTTTAACCATTGAGCCAATGGTTAACGCCGGTAAACGTTATTCGAAGATCCTGCCCGACCAATGGACTGTGGTTACCAAAGACCGTAGTTTGAGCGCACAGTGGGAACACACTTTATTAGTCACTAAGGATGGTGTGGAAATTCTCACTCTTAGAGACGACGAAACCATTGATAGAGTGATAAGTCATTAATTCAGCATGTTTTTACTTATGAATAATGATTATGACTAACGTGAATTAGTTATTTGCTATACCACTGCGCTTAATGGACACTTTAATTTTATAATATAAATTGTATTTGTTCGTGTTTGCATTGCGTCTCGTTGTCTAAAACAGCTTTTAGAGGTACTACATTTGTCATTAGATCAGCTCATTGAAAATATCCAGAAAATTACTGACATAAATGACATTAGCAGTTTCAAAAAATGTGTAACTGATAGCGTAGATTGGTTATCTCAGGAATTCACAAAAGTGCCGGTTGACCAACTGGTTCACGAAAGAGCTGTTTTCATCGATGCTTTGCTTTTGCGTGCTTGGAACTTGGTTGGTCTAAATGATCAAAAAGGTTTAGCCTTAGTTGCCGTTGGCGGTTATGGTCGTGGCCAACTTCAACCGCACTCTGATGTGGACCTGCTGATTCTCAGTGATAAAACCATCAATGCTAAGTTGCAAGAAAAAGTCAGTATTTTCATCACCTTCTTGTGGGATATCAAGTTAGATGTTGGTCAGTCTGTACGCACAATCAAAGAAACCTTTAATTTAGCCAAGGCAGACACCACCATAGCAACCAACTTGGTTGAGTCCAGATTACTGGTAGGCAGCGAATCCAGCTTTGAAACCTTGCAAAAGAAGATAAAAGGCAAAGGATATTGGTCAAGTAAAGATTTTTTCACTGCCAAATATGAAGAACAAATAGAACGTCACAGAAAATTCAACGACACCTCCTATAACTTAGAACCAAACGTTAAAGAAAATCCAGGCTGTTTGCGGGATATCCAATCTATTGGTTGGGTAGCTAAACAACACTTTAATGTTTGGAATGGCCATGAATTAGTTGACCACGGTTATTTCACCGAGGGTGAATGGGCAGAGCTAATTGAATCTCGCTCTCATCTCTGGCAAATTCGATTTGCGTTACATTTGATATCAGGTCGCAGTGAAAACCGGCTATTATTTGATTATCAGACCGACGTAGCAGAACGTCTAGGTTATGGTGAAGGAAAACAAGCTGTTGAAAGAATGATGAAGTCATTTTTTCGAACTGTGCGAAGAGTGTCTGAACTTAATGGCATGTTACTGCAATATTTCAAACAAGATATCTTAGAGTTAAAGGTTAAAAACCATCACCTTATAGATGACAATTATGAGTTATTAGATGGCTTAATCAGTCCGCTGCATGACGACGTTTTTAAATCCCCCGAAGATATCCTGTCATTTTTGTTATTAATTGCCAATACGCCAGATTGCACAGGGTTGCACTCTAGCTGTTTACGTCAACTTCGCAATGCGCGCAGAAAGTTTAATAGCCAATATTATTGTGAGATACCTGAATGCCGTAAATTGTTTATGCAACTTATGCGACATCCTAACTTCTTTGGGTTGGGCTGGGATTTAATGCATAAACACGGAATCCTTCAGGCATATCTGCCACAGTGGGATAATATTGTAGGCATGATGCAATTTGACTTGTTTCATGCCTACACTGTGGATGAACACACCCATAGACTGGTTAAACATGTTTATAGTTATCACAGTGACGAAAACCGAGAATTCCCCCGCTGTAAAAAGATCGTGAGGGAAACAGATAAGCCAGAACTCTTATACTTAGCCGCTATTTTCCATGATATTGGTAAAGGTAGAAATGGCGATCACTCGGTATTAGGGGCAGCGGATGTGGTCACTTTTTGTGAGTCTCATGGCATCGACGGGGACGACGCTGAGCTAATTCGCTGGTTGGTAGAAAACCACCTTCTCATGTCAGTAGTTGCTCAGCGTAGAGATATCTATGATCCTGAAATTATTGGTGAATTCGCTCGAGCAGTAAAAAGTCAAAATCATTTAAAACATTTATACGCACTGACGTTAGCAGATATTCGCGCAACCAATAATAATCTTTGGAACGATTGGAAAGCATCACTGATTAGAGAATTGTATTTGTTAACACAAAAAGCCTTGGACAATGGGCTGCAGTGTGGCATTACCTTACTTGAAAGAGTGAATAAACATCAAATAGAAGCCAGAGAGATGCTGAATAAGCAAGGGGTCACTGGAGCAGAGATTGATCAATTTTGGCATCGTTTAAATAATGACTATTTTGCAAGGTTCAGCCCGATGCAGTTGGCTTGGCATGCAAATGAAGTCGCAAAAGCAGAAAGCAAAGACGAAAATAGTTTAACCATTGCGCTAAATGACACAACCGCAAAAGCTGGAACTGAGCTACTAGTTTATGGTAAAAACCGTCCTGCACTTTTTGCACAAATTGCGTCAGTTTTAGATAGCCGAAATTGTTCGATTCACGATGCCCAAATTACCATCACCAATGATGGTTATGTATTCGATAGTTTTATCCTGTTAGAACAGGATGGTTCACGAATATCGTCTCCTAGTCGATTAAAAAGTTTAGTGGAAGCGATAGAAGACCAACTTGCTAAACCGGGCAGAGAACACAACAACAGACGTAAAATGTCACGTCGTATGAAGCAATTAGACGTAGCCACCAAAGTTCGCTTTTACCAGAGTAACTCCGAAGTCACTATGGTAGAGCTTGAAGCATTGGATGCCCCTGGATTACTAGCCAAGGTCGGCCACCTATTTGTAGAGCTAAATTTAACGTTACACATGGCAAAAATTTCAACCATTGGTGAGCGTGCAGAAGATTTGTTTATTATTGCTAATGAACAAGATCAGGCCCTTACCACTGAGCAACAAGTTCAACTTAAAAAACGATTAACCCAATTATTAGATCAACCCTCAACTAGCGGTGAAGCATGTCAGAGTTAAAAAACCAAATAGAAGCAGCGTTTGAAAATAGAGCTTCGATTACAGCAGCGTCAGTAGATGACGCAACAAAACAAGCGGTCATTAGTGCCATTGAACTATTAAATTCTGGCCAAGCCAGAGTAGCAGAAAAGATAGCCGGTGAATGGGTTGTTCATCAGTGGCTTAAAAAAGCAGTTCTGTTGTATTTCCGTATTAATGACAATGACGTTATTGAAGGCGCAGAGAGTCGCTTTTTTGACAAAGTTCCATTGAAATATTCAGACTACACTAAAGCACAATTTGAAGCTGAGGGTGTACGTATTGTTCCACCAGCGGCAGTTAGAACCGGATCTTTTGTAGGCAAAAACGTAGTAGTAATGCCGTCATATATAAACATAGGCGCTTTTGTTGACGAAGGCACTATGGTTGATACTTGGGCGACTGTGGGTTCTTGTGCACAAATAGGTAAGAACGTACATTTGTCTGGCGGTGTTGGAATAGGTGGTGTTTTAGAGCCATTGCAAGCTAACCCAACCATTATTGAAGACAACTGCTTCATTGGCGCACGCTCGGAAATTGTTGAAGGTGTGGTTGTTGAAGAAGATAGTGTTATTTCAATGGGTGTCTACATTGGCCAAAGTACCCGAATTTACGACCGCGAAACAGGCGAAGTTCATTATGGTCGAGTTCCTGCAGGCTCAGTAGTTGTGTCTGGTAGCTTACCGAGTAAAGATGGCAAATACAGTCTATACGCAGCAGTCATCGTGAAGAAAGTAGATGCTCAAACTCGTTCAAAAGTTGGTATCAATGCACTATTGCGTGCCGCTGAATAGTCTTAGCCAACAAACATAATTTGTTAGAAGGCAACCAATCAACCCTGTAAACACCATGTTTTACAGGGTTTTTTTATACTTTTTCAAAATCACCTTCCCCTTTTTTGTCCCTCGATTTACTTGGACCCCCATCGATATGCGGGACGATTTACATGGACAGGCATGATTAGCGATTTACATGGACACCCATGATAAACGTGAATTTACGTGGACAGGCAGATTAGCCATTTACATGGACAGGCATGATTTACATGACAGGCATATATATTGAGTTTACGGATTCATGATTTACATGACAGGCATATATATTGAGTTTACGGATTTACATGGACAGCCATGTTTAGAACAGATTTACGTGGACAACCATGATAAATATGATTTAGCGATTTACATGGACGGCCATGTTTAAAGTACTAAACATAAGCACAAAACAAGCAGATTTAAGACGATACTCTTGGGTTAACTTTCGATCGATTTACATGGACAGCCATGATAAATATGATTAGCTATTTACATGGACTAGCGATTTACATGGACAGCCATGTTTAACAGAAATGATTTACGTGGACTAGCGATTTACATGGACAGCCATGTTTAAAGGGCACATTTACATGGACAGGCATGATTTACATGACAGGCATATATATTGAGTTTACGGATTTACATGGACAGCCATGTTTAGAACAGATTTACATGGACAGCCATGTTTAGAACAGATTTACGTGGACAACCATGATAAATATGATTTAGCGATTTACATGGACACCCATGATAAACGTGAATTTACGTGGACAGGCAGATTAGCCATTTACATGGACAGGCATGTTTAAAGTACTAAACATAAGCACAACATTTACATGGACAGGCATGATTTACATGACAGGCATATATATTGAGTTTACGGATTTACATGGACGGATTTACATGGACAGCCATGTTTAGAACAGATTTACATGGACGGCCATGTTTAAAGCACAAAACAAGCAGATTTAAGACGATACTCTTGGGTTAATTTTCGCTGGGTGTTTCTAGTAATTTGTCGAGTTCTTCCCACAATTCATCACACAGACCTTGGCGATATGCGGATGCACGAAAAACGGGGTGCTCACCACGATAAACAATTAACATTCTTGAATTCTGATCTTTTAAGCTGGTTTTTACATTTGATAGGCGGTCACATACTTTTACAATCAGCGCGAGTTCAGTTTCGCCAGAAACCTTAGCCATCTTCTGATAGGTTTTCTTTTTACGTTCTTGCCGATTCCGGCCTTTTTCATCGGTGACAATTGCAACACAGCTAGCAATTAGTTTACCAAACTTTTCTTCGATCTCTTCGATGGTTGTCGAGGTATCTTCTACCACATCATGCAAATAAGCGATCACTTCAGCATCTTCGCCAAAGGCCTTCGCTTTTTCAGCAACTTCGTCTAAATGATACGAATAAGGATGTTTGCCATATTTTTGGTCACCATGTGACTTAACTGCAAACTCTCGCGCTTTAACTTTTTCTTTCAGCATAAATACTAAATGTCCCCCCAGCAAAGTTAGCGATACAACTCGCTCTTTGTAACAAAATTAAACCAATAGAGCTGAAATTTAGTATACGGCTATTTTTGCTTAAAAAGAAAGCGCTCTGATTAAATCAATATTTACAGGGAAGCCTTGGCTTTAGATATACAAAGATAATCTGGAATTTTTTAAATTTGCTTAAAAATTCCAGTTACCTTTAATTGTGCGTATTTCTCTAGGATTGGGATTATTACAGTATTACTGGGAAGCTATAAGTTTCGGCAAAATACTTTCTATCCATGGTAAAACCTCTGCTTCAGGCTCTAAAGTTTCCATAACATCTACAATGAAAAGATCGGCGACCGGTTGCCCTTGAAGCTCAACAAGCACCTCAAATATTTGCTTACCCGCGCCACAAAAGCTATCACTGTAACTACTATCACCTAAGCCAACAACGGCAAAGGGTTTTTGATCCATCAATGGCATAGTGTCTTTCATATCCATGATCAAAAACTCTAAGTTCGGTGGTAAGTCCCCTTGCCCGGTTGTTGAGCTGATAAAAATCACTGATTTGGTTTGTTTAAAATTATCTAAGGTTCCATCAATAAAGAGTTCTACATTGTGTCCCTTTTCGGCTAACATTTCCTCTACTTGCTCTGCAACATGCTGAGCATTACCGTATACAGAGCCCACAAAAATTCCCACGTCTACCATTGTATAATGTTCCTCAGATTGACTAACTTCCATTCAGGTTAGTTAGTTGTTGTAGTTGATTGAGGTCTAGGCCCCATTGTTCAATTATAGCTTTCATTCTTATATCAAATTGACAGCTAATTTTCAGCGTATTTTGTGTTATTGGATGAGTAATAATCATTTCACTGCAGGTTAATCCTAAACCTGCCAAGCCAAATTGGTCCCTTATAAACGCGTTTTGCTTGCCATCGCCATGTGTAGTATCGCCAACTATCGGGTGACGAATATGCGCCATATGCCTACGTAACTGATGTTTTCGGCCAGTCAAAGGATGCAGTTTAACGAGTGAATAACGAGCTGTTTGATAACGACCAACTGCAAAGGGTAACTCAAATTTGTGCAAACATTGATAGTCGGTAATAGCATCTTGCGCAGGTTTGTCCTGTCGCGATTTTTTATCAGCAATTTTGTCCAATTTTTCTTTTAGTGGATAATCAATTCTGCCGCTATCAGGACAGTATCCACGCACAATTGCAAAGTATGTTTTAGCGATGTGTTTGTGGGTGAATTGTTCGGTTAAGATTCTCGCAATGTCTGATGATAAAGCAAATAACAGCACCCCCGAAGTGGGCTTATCAAGACGATGAACTGGAAAAACATGCTGGCCTAGCTGATCACGAAGTAATTGCATAGCAAACTGTGTTTCATGACGATCAATCATACTGCGATGGACTAATAACCCGGCAGGCTTATCAATTGCTACTATGTATTCATCTTGATATAAAATGCTCAAACTCATGACTACGACTTACCTTCATCAAACAATAAATCTATTTTTTTAACAGCGTCAATGATCAAAGGAAAGGTTTCTTTGCTCAGTGTGATATGAATCACTGGAGAAATGGCAATAGATGCAGGTAACGGCTGACCCGTTTCAATTAGTATTTTCATTTTGGGAATGAATACAAACTGCAACCACTGCTCTATTTTGAGTGTATCAACCGCAAATGGTAGTTCACTATTTAACGCTTCTTGTGTGGGCGCACTATCCGACCAAAGTTGCTCTTGTTGCATTAGGATTTCTAAATTCACTAGATGCTTGAATAATTCATTATGCAGGATTGTCATGACGATTGATTTGGCACTACCTTAGACGGGTTAATCATTTTGAGTCGCTTATTTATTTGTGATTTCTTTTTAATAGCCACACAAAAAGATATACTCTGCAACTTCACATTTAGCACACTCAACATATTACCCTAAACTGATTATGAGCAAGCACGAAATTTCTTCTATTAGTGAATTTTTACTCCACGCAGGTACTGATTATCGCGTATTCGATATGGGAAGAACCATTCGAGAGATTCCTAGTCAACAATTTTTAGAACAAGAAAATGGTCAAATTAAGCCCGCTTACGCCAGAGCACAGCACGCTTGGTTTGGAATTGTTTTTTGGGATAAAACCCGCTCCGAGCAACAGTATATATGGTTTGTGAAGTTACCCACAGATGAAAACGGACTGATTGTTAGCGCCTGCCGCAATCACTTTTTACAGATAATTGTCGATGCTTTAGGCGCTGAATTAGAAAACGCCGACAAAAAAAATGGTCAACTACCTGATAACCCTTACTCGTTTATTCCTAATCAAAATCAAATTGCGGATTTCAACAGCAAAAGTAGAGGCGTTTTATCGTTAGGGAAATCACAGTATTTTGAAGCAGCCAAAGCATATATTAGCTCACCAATGGTGATTGATTGGCAGAGTATCGCGCTGCAAGGATTAGCAGATTTAGTGGCCGATATAGACTCACCAGAAATACACAGCAATATATGCCGACATTTTTCCCACTTCCCTGAGCAAGTGCAGTATCAATTACTGATCAGTATGGAGAATTACCCCCTACCTGATACTTGCGTGCTAACCATTTTGTCGTGGATGAAGCAACATTCAGAAGATGAAATAAAGTGGCAGCATGGCTTACGCGCCTTGTCGCAGACAACCAACTTAAATCAAGTGGCGGCAACCATTGATAAAGTATTAGAGAGTGAGATGGCCAATAGTCACAATATCTTGGTGATTATTTCAGGTCGCCTTTGGCATTATTTGAATAACCAGAACCAGTTACTTAGTTTTTTTGAAAAAGTGGCTGAGGCAGATCCCAATTTCGATTTATTTATGGGAATTTTTCAAGACTTAGTACAATTGCCCGAATTGCGCGAGCAAGTGTTACAAATGTTACGAAATCCAAATAAATCTGAAACCTTATCTATAGCTGTCGGGCATCTATTTTCAGCCCATAAAAATTAGGATTAATGAATGAATTTTAATCTCACAGATATTTTAGTTCTATTCATTATCGCAGCGATAGCGTTTCAGTTTTGGCGGATACGTGGCATTTCAGAACAAGCGAAAGTCTATTTAGAAAAAATATTGCGAAATAAACGGCCTGCAATTAATTAGTATTGCGCGAAGCAAAACCAAAGTGATTTTTCACAAGGCTAAACTAGATTGGTATACCGAATTTTCTTTTGAATTTTCCAGCACTGGCGAAGAACGTTACTTAGGTTTACTGAAAATGCGCGGAGTTAGCGTAGATGATGTGAATGTACCTGCTTATAGAATAAGTTAACAATCGAGCCCCTACTGGGTATCCATTTTTAGTTCAAAACTTTTCAGCGCAACACTCACCCCGTTAATTATCACTTCGATTTTGTGAATTCCTGGGTAATACCTTCGGGTGGTTATCGCCTTAAAAGGATGAGATTTAGCCAGTAACAATGGCTGTCCATGTTCAAGAGTGATACTTTTCCATTTAAATACTTTGGCTTTTAGTTCACCATTCGCTTTTTGATGATGGATTGCAAAATCAATCATTAACAATTGTTCTTTTACCGATTGCCCGTCTAAATGCAGCGAAAAATGCAGTTTTGAGCCAAATTCAACTAGATTCTGCTCAACTTCTAATTTCACAAATTTCAATTTAGGGGGAAAATACCCAAGATTTTGCAACGCTATTGGATGCCCCTGTTTAAGCAAGGTTCTGCCTGCATGGCGAATGAGTTTTTTGCGGTTGTGATTTGCACCTTCACTCCAGATTTTCAACGTAGTAGCCACTAAATCTGGATGGTCTTTGGCAATATCATTCAAATTATTTGCCACAGAACGACGAACGTACTCTTCTTTGTCGTCTTTTAATTTTTCTACTAAGCCAATTATTGGTTGCGGGTTTTGAATAAAGATAGGCAGTTGCATCCCCCATGGTAAACGCGGCCGACAGCCTTCAGAGGCTAGTCGTCGAACATGGTGACTCTCATCTTCACACCATTCAACTAATTTGCTAAGCGTCCTTTCAGGTTTGCTCAACAAAAAGTGACGTATACCAAACTCCGACGTAAATCGTTGCGTAAAGGCATGGAATAACGCCATTGACGTGTCAAAGTTCTCTTGCCCATAAACCCCTACATATTCAGCCATCGGCATTATCGCCCAGCCGTTTAACCCTAGTAACAAGTCAGAATTTTCAGATAAATCACTATTATGTTCGGCGGCTAAGCTTTTGCGCATAATCTGAGCGGCATGTTCGAAGTCATCGGGTAAAGTATCTTTCATTGCCTGCATGATCTGGTTCGAACGTTGTTTCAATTCTAAATGGGCCAAATTTTTCGATGCAACTGCGATAAAAAGCGCACAATCGAATGCCTCAAAATGCGCTGAAAAATGATTGGCCATATGCGCAATGAGATCATTGTTAAATAAATTTTTCAGAGGTTCAGGCATGACTCATCCAAGCTATGTGTTTATGTTTACGGATTTAGGCTAAAGGTTGATTATTATCGATCATTATTTTATGCACCGCTTCTCGAAACCAGCGCAGAGCTAAGTCATCTTCTGTATTTTGGTGCCAATACATGTGGGTAGAAATAAGCGGCATGTCAAATGGCACCGCCACTGATACCAAACTACTGTCCAGTAAACGAGCGCCTATAGAACTAGGCAGTGTTAAAAAAAATGGCGACCCTTTAAGTATCTCCTTGGCAGCATAATAATTCTGACAACGCACCGACACCTGCCGAGTAAAACCTTGTTCTTGGAACATAAAATCTTCTAAAACGGCTCCGGTTGGACGATGTGAAACGCTAATGTGCTCAGCCGAAAAGTATTGTTCTTGACTGATACGCTGTTTTAACAGGCTATCCTGACCGTGGCCATCTAGTTCGACCCTACTAACCTCAGCGCTATTCACCTTAGAGCCATCAATATGAGTAGAAGTAAACAAGGGGTGCTGCCTGTCCATCAAAATCATAAATTTATCATTGCGAACGTTTTCATGACGAATCGGCGGCTTGAGTGGCATCGCAATATCAAAGGCCAAATCAAACTGTCCTGAGGTTAACGCTTTAGACAGTTGATTACGTTCTACTTTCACACTGGCAAAAGTAATATTCGGCGCTTTTTCAAACAGTATCTTGGCAATACTCGGCAAAATGGTGGGCTCAAGGGCATCATGCATAGCAATGCGAAAGTGATGTTCACTGGTGAGTGGATCAAACTCCCCCCACTGCTGCAAAATTTGTCTCAGACGGCTCAAGTTATCAATAATTAACGGCGCCATTCGTTTACATGCGGGGGTTGGCATCATTTTATTTTGGCTTCGTTCGAACAAGGGATCTTGCAAACAATCACGTAACCTTTTAACCGCATGACTCACTGCTGAAGGCGTGATATTCAACCTATCGGCTGTTCTTGTCATATTTTGTTCCAGATACAGACTTTCAAATACTTTCAGTAGATTTAAGTCTAACCTTTGAATTTGCTTTATTTCCGCCACACTCCACCATGAATTAAATTCATACAACCAATTAAGTATATTTCATTTCATTCAGATGACAACAGTGTTTATGCTAGATAAACACGTTAATTATTCGGAGACAATTATGCATTTCGAACACAGTCAAAAAGCACAAGATTACCTTGCTCGCGTAAAAGCCTTTATGCAAGAACACATTTATCCCATCGAGAGCAAGATCTACGCGGAAATGGAAGAAATGAATCCCGCTGGTGATTGGAAAAACTGGAAGCTTCACCCGGATGTTGAAAACTTAAAAAAAGAAGCTAGAAAACAAGGGCTTTGGAATTTATTTCTACCGGACGATAAATTAGGCAAAGGACTGAGCTGCTTAGAATACGCTCCCTTAGCTGAAGAAATGGGCCGAGTCCCCTTCTCCCCTGAAATTTTTAACTGTAATGCTCCAGACACGGGCAATATGGAAGTGCTTTACCATTTTGGTTCTGAGGCACAAAAACAAAAATGGCTAACTCCTTTGTTAGCTGGCGAAATCCGCTCTGTTTTTGGCATGACTGAGCCTGAAGTGGCGTCTTCGGATGCAACCAATATGGCGGCGACCATAGAGCTAGACGGTGACGAAGCGGTAATTAATGGTAAAAAATGGTGGAGCACTGGTTTAGGCCACCCTAATGCCAAAGTTACGGTCTTTATGGGCTTATCCAATCCTGAAAATGACCGGCATGCCCAACACAGCATGGTATTGGTTCCCCTTGATACTAAAGGCATCGAAATTAAACGCATGCTAACCGCTTATGGCGATTACGATGCTCCTTATGGTCATGGTGAAATGCACTTTACCAATGTTCGCGTACCCAAAGAAAATATCATCATGGGCATGGGTAAAGGTTTTGCTATTGCCCAAGGTAGACTTGGTCCTGGCCGCATACATCACTGCATGCGCGCTATCGGTATGGCGGAAAAAGCCCTTGAGCTGGCCATTTTACGTGGACAGTCACGTCAAGCATTTGGAAAACCAATCATAAAATTGGGAGGCAACCAAGAACGCATTGCAGAAGCACGCATGGCAATAGATCAAGCTCGCCTGCTAACCTTAAATGCAGCGTGGAAAATAGATGCTGGGGGCGTAAAGAATGCCATGACAGAGATATCAGCGATAAAAGTGGTTGTGCCTAGAATGCTGCAAAATGTTGTTGATATGGCCATCCAGTTTCATGGTGGTGCAGGCATGTGCAGTGACTTCCCTCTTGCGCGTTTTGCTGCCGGGGCTCGTTCACTCAGACTTGCAGACGGTCCAGATGAAGTGCATCAGGGTATGGTGACTCGCATTGAGCTTAAAAAGTACTTGAACAAGTAAGCTTGTCCTACTTGGTTAATGTAAGTATCTAAGATACTAAGGGAATACACTAGGCTATAAGCTTGATGATACCATCAAGCTTATTTGATGCTTTGAACAACGATTTAATAGGATAAAATTTGACAGCCATTTATTTAATTAGACATGGCCAAGCCTCTTTTGGCCAACAAAATTACGATAAGCTTTCGGATGTCGGACATCAGCAAGCTAAGCTGTTAGGTAATTCATTACAGACTCGGATAGGCGACTTTGATAAGGTGTTTTTAGGCAGTATGTTACGGCATAAACAAACCTTACAAAATTGTTTGTCTGGGATGTCATCCGTAGTTGATGAATCGAATTGGAATTTCGATGCCAATTGGAATGAATACGATCATAACGACATAATTGCCCAAATGGGGCCGGAGTTTACTGATGCACCTTCAGTTAAAAACTGGTTATTAACCCAAAACAATCCAAAAGCAGCCTTTGAGAAATTATTCAACGACGCCATGAATCGCTGGATGTCAGGCCAACACTGTGACGAATATGTCGAGTCATGGGAGCGATACCTGAATCGCATAAAAGGCGCGTTGGAAAATGTGATTAACAACGCAAAAGGTGCCAAAAAAGTCGCGGTTTTCACCTCCGGCGGACCGATTTCGGTGGTTAGTCAATATTTGTTAGGAATCCCGCCAAGCAATGTAATGCAAGTAAATTGGACCCTGGTAAACTGCGGTATTACTAAGTTAGTAAACACCCAATCTAGAGTATTTTTGTCTACCTTAAATGACCATAGTCATTTCGAAGGTCAACATAAATCTTTAATCACCTATAAATAATTTTTAATCATGAAACTCAAAAACATAGGCCAATTATGAGCAGAAAAAACATATTAATTACCGGCGCCAGCTCAGGCTTAGGTAAAGGCATGGCCATTGAATTTGCCAAAATGAACCGAAATTTGGCACTTTGCGCTCGCCGTATTGAGCGGTTAGAAGCATTAAAACAAGAACTACTCAGTATCAACCCAAATATCACCGTCTCAATCAAATCGCTAGACGTAGACAACCATGAACAGGTATTCGAAGTATTCAACGAGTTTCATCAAGAATTGGGACAATTAGACAGAGTGATTGTTAATGCAGGAATGGGAAAAGGAGCTGCCATAGGTACGGGATACTTTCACGCCAATAAGCAGACAGCCATCACCAATTTCGTTTCGGCATTAGCACAGTGTGAAGCTGCAATGGCAATATTCAGACAGCAGAATAGCGGCCATTTAGTGACCATTTCATCGATAAGCGCGATTCGTGGAGCACGAAGAGCGATGAACGTTTATGCCGCCACCAAAGCCGGACTAAGTTCACTCACTGAAGGAATCAGAATTGACGTTTTGGATACCCCCATTAAAGTATCCACCGTACACCCTGGTTTTATCAAAAGTGAAATTAACGAAAAAGTTAAAAAAGTCCCCTTTATTGTAGATACAGAAACCGGCTGTAAAGCAATTATCAAAGAAATAGAAAAAGAAGGCGCAAACAGCTACGTGCCTAAATGGCCTTGGGCAGTCATTCGGCCAATTTTGAGCATAGCTCCACTGAGCTGGTTAAAGAAAATGAGTTAAACAACGAGCAAGCTATGGCTTGCTTTGTTCATTATGATCGCGGTCTGCCAAAAACACCCAGTCTCCTCCCCCACAAAATGCCCCCAAACAAGACCACTAAATAAAATTAATTGATCAAGGTCATTATTTAGTCGTTTAACAGTATTAACCACAGTTTATTTATGGTTATATTATCTACCTAGAGATATCACCTTTTAGCGAATACTTGTTTTGGGTTGGATAACAAATCTATAGGGAATGGGACCAAATGAAATACCTAGATTATGATGTACTTATCGTTGGAGGTGGCGGTGCGGGGTTACGAGCCAGTATTGCTGCAGCTGAGCAGGCACAAGCAGCCGGCCTTAATTTAAGTATCGGTTTAGTTTCCAAAGTTTATCCTATGCGCTCGCACACTGTTGCGGCAGAAGGTGGAGCAGCGGCGGTTACCCGTGAAGATGATAGTTTTGCCGCGCACATTGAAGACACTGTCGCAGGTGGTGACTGGTTAGCAGAGCAATCTGTAGTCGATTACTTCGTGCGCCATGCTCATCAAGAATTAGTGCAATTGGAACACTGGGGTTGCCCTTGGAGCCGCAAAAAAGGTGGTTCAGTGCAAGTTCGTCGCTTTGGCGGCATGAAAATAGAACGCACTTGGTTTGCAGCCGATAAAACCGGCTTCCACATGTTACATACGTTATTTCAAACCTCCTTACGCTTTAATCAAATCCAGCGTCTAGATGAATTTTTTGTGCTCGATTTGTTAGTCAATGATGGACAAATTTCGGGCATTGTCGCCTTGGAAATAGCCACAGGTGAATTGCATTTTATTCGAGCTAAATCGGTTATTTTGGCAACCGGTGGTGCAGGAAGACTATTTCGCTTCAACACCAATGGTGGCATTGTAACCGGTGATGGTATGGCACTGGCCTATCGTCATGGTGTGGCACTGCGCGACATGGAATTTGTGCAATACCATCCCACCGGCCTGCCAGGTTCAGGGATACTGATTACTGAAGCCTCACGTGGTGAAGGTGGCTTAATGCTCAACAAACAGGGCTACCGTTACCTGCAAGATTACGGTTTAGGTCCGGAAACACCTGTAGGTGAGCCTAAAAATAAATACATGGAACTGGGGCCTAGAGACAAACTGTCACAGGCGTTTTGGCATGAACAACAGGCAGGACGTACTGGCCGCTTCGGCGACAGTGACGTTGTCTATCTTGATTTACGGCACCTCGGAAAAGCCTACTTACACGAACGCCTTCCCTTTATATGTGAGCTGGCAAAATCCTATGTCAATGTAGACCCAGTCAAGGAGCCTATACCGGTGCGCCCTGCGGTGCATTACACCATGGGCGGGATCACCACCAATGCCAAGTGTGAAACCTCAATAAAAGGACTCTTTGCCGCCGGAGAATGTGCTTCGGTTGGCCTGCATGGGGCTAACCGCTTAGGTTCCAATTCGCTCAGTGAGTTATTGGTATTTGGCCGTCTAGCCGGCGAGCAAGCGGTAGCATTTAGTCAACAGCGAGAACTCACGCCCTCAGCTGATTTAGAAGCTCAGTTTGAAGTTCAACAACAACGTATAACCACATTGCGTAATCAACAAGGTCGAGAAAGTTGGGTAGCGATAAAACGAGAGTTATTAAAAACCATGGAACAAGGCTGTGGAATTTATCGCGATCAAGCAGGATTACAGCAAACGTTGAACACCATCCGAGAGCTCAAAACACGCTATCAACAAATAACAATCGCAGATAAAAGCCTTGGCTACAATACCGAGCTATTGCAGTGTATCGAGCTTGGGTTTGGTATAGATGTGGCTGAAGCAACCTGCTTAGCGGCGTTATTGCGCCGTGAATCTAGAGGTGCTCACCAGCGCCTTGATGAAGGTTGCACCCAGCGTGACGATGAGCAGTATTTACAACATAGTCTGGTTTATTATCAAGCCAATGGTGATGCGCATTTAGCTTGGCAGCCGGTTGATATTTCGTTATTACCACCAGCAGCAAGAGCCTATGGTGATGCAGGCAAAGGAGTCTCATCATGAAAACGATCAGTATAGCTCGCTATCTACCAGAAACATCTCAAAGCCCTTTTGTTCAACAATTTAACGTTCCCGTTGACGACAGCACTTCGGTGCTTGATGCCCTCAATTACATCAAGGAAGAGCTAGATCCTTCATTGAGCTTTCGTTGGTCTTGTAGAATGGCGATTTGTGGCTCATGCGGACTTATGGTCAACGGTGTTCCGAAACTAGGCTGCAAAGTATTTTTACGTGACTACCACGACGAAGTAGTCATAGAACCGCTAGCCCATTTGCCGGTAGAGCGGGACTTAATAGTGGATATGGATGCGTTTTTAACTCACCTAGAAGCGGTCAAACCCTATCTTATTGCCGATGATAAAAACCCCACTGAAGCGAACCGACAAACGCCCGCGCAAATGGCCAAATACCAGCAGTTTTCCGATTGTATCAATTGTGGACTATGTTACGCGGCCTGCCCACAATTTGGCTTAAATCCTGAATTTTTAGGGCCTGCAGCGATTACCCTAGCACATCGTTATAACCTAGATAGTCGTGATCATGGAAAAGCGCAACGAATGCCTTTATTGAATACCGAGGAAGGCGCGTGGAGCTGCACCTTTGTCGGCTTTTGTTCAAAAGTCTGTCCGAAAAATGTAGATCCCGCGGCAGCAGTCAATCAATCCAAAGTTGAATCAGCTAAAGACATGATTATCCAATTATTTAAGGGGAATTTATGACTTATCGCACAACGCTTTCTCGAACCTGGTGGTTAAAACACAATGAGTTTAAAGCTTATATGTTGCGCGAAGCGACAGTATTGCCCCTCACGTTTTTTATCTTGTGTTTAGTCTCTGGCGTTTACTGTTTATGGCAAGGTGAAAATCAATGGACCAACTGGCAAACCGCAATGGGCCAACCTTGGGTGCTAGCCATAAACGCATTAGCCTTGTTTGCCAGTCTATTCCACGCATGGACGTTCTTTCAGTTATTTCCGAGAGTCATGCCGATTCGTATTGGTCAAATAAGCGTACCAGCCAATTTGTTAATAGCAGGGCAATGGGCTGGCGTACTATCAGTCATCGTTTTATTTAGCTGGTTATTTTGGGGAAGTTTATGAATGTTCAAACACCTATGAAAGAGACAAATACCTCTTCAAAACCCCAGCGCAGTAGTGAACCTGTGTGGTGGGCATTATTCAGCGCTGGCGGTGTTTGTTTTGCAGTATTTATTCCCGCTGCAATCCTATTTTTCGGTTTACTGCAACCTATAGGACTGATCGAATTTAGCTATTCGCAAGCTCATAATTGTTTTTTCAGTTTTTGGGGACTGATGTTTAGCGGCGCCTTTATCATTTTGCCAGGCTTCCATGCAGCGCACCGGATTCGCCACGGTTTACACGACCTAAAAGTGCAACACCATGGACTCATCAAAGTGATTTGTTATGGTGTTGCCAGTTTAATAGGCGTGTTAACCCTTGGAATTTGGCTAACGGGTGTGATTGCTTAAGGGCCTTTTTTTAGGTCTAATCGCTTATAAATTGAAACCCGCAATAATATTTTCAAGTATTAACATCACTAAGAAAAACAAACTGAACTTACGTGTATATTGAAACGCGTTAGGCGCAAACCATAGCGGCCAGACTTCTTTTCGAAAGCCATCAGGCATGCTAGTTGGCCGCTCGTGATTAAACACTTTGAATGTGTGGATAAGGGTAGGTACGGCCAATAACAAGACCAAAATACTGATACCAATATAACCACTCCAATAAATATACGCGGCCAGAAAATACTGAGACAACAACATAAATTGAACGGCTTTTCTTGCGTAAGTAGAACCTAACAATACCGGTAATGAATAAATGCCTTTGCTTTTATCCATACCCATTTTATCGATATGTTTACCAAAAATAACAGCCGTGGGTGCTAACGCATACAAAGTACCAATTAACATGGCTGCTACGCTCCACTGTCCACTGCTGACATAATAAGAGCCCCCTACCATTAATGGCCCCCAAACAATTAATACCGATAACTCTCCTAACGCCAGTTTTTTCAACGGCCAAGTGTAAAACAGCACAAAAAACGCACCTGCGAGCAGTAACCACAGTACATCAATACCACGCAGATAAATGATGACAAACCCACATGCAAGGGCTAACGCGCCAGTTACTGAGATGTATCCCATCAACTGCTTTTTGGTTAACAGTCCACTTTCTAACACATGAGTACCATATTGGGTGCGGAAGTAATTTCCTTTGTCCACACCTCTAGCCGAATCAGTGTAGTCATTCAGCAAGTTATTGGTAGCATGAGCCAACACTAAACCTATAATACATAAAACAGCTAAGCCAAAATCCACCGTAGCAGTACTCAATGCCAACAAAATGCCAATAATGGCAGAGGTAAAACTCATGATTGTGACTGAAAAGCGGCTCGCCACCAGCCATTTAGTCAATATATTTAAACCATCCCAGCATGTTTTATCAACCTGAGGCACTGTTCTGAGAGCTTGAATCCATATAGCTTGTGACATTGTCATCTCTTTTTGAGTTGTGAGTTTGATAAAGTTGGCGCAGTGTATTGGTGCAAACCGAAACTGCTCAATACAATAGTAAAAAAGTACCCTTTGAGTATCTAAAGTTTATAACCGAAAAACAACCCTAAAATAGCCGTCAATGCAGTACCCGCTGAAATAAGGCAACCGCTTGTTGATACATTTGTAAAGCTAAAGCACCGTCATAACGATCACCTTCGTCTCGCATAAACGCGTGCACACCATTGACTTCACACCACTGATAATTAATCCCAGTTGCGATGCATTGCTGGTAAATGGTGAGCCTTCCTTGATTTGGCACATGAGGGTCTTGTTTACCCCAAATGAAGTGAATTTCGCCTTTTATATCTGCCATTCTAGCCAGACTTTGCTGTTCCGGTTCAGCACTCAAAGCATTGTTATGGATATCAGTAGCGTACAAACAAAATGCCGCTTTTATGGCAGGGTTAAGCGCCGCGCGATAGGCCAGATGCCCGCCGATGCATACTCCCATTGCGCCGACCGCGTTAGAGCAGTAAGTAGCTGAGTGAATAAAATCCAGCATAGCTAGAGTATCGCTATCGTGATCAATCAAGGGTTTTTTGGATTTATCTTCATTACCTTTATCTTTGCCAATATCGTCATATTCTAATACCGTTCCAGCAGGATTAAGCTCATGAAAAACCTCAGGCACAATGACCACAAAACCATGGCAGGCCATGATTGCCGCGGATCGACTTATGGGCGCTGTTTGCTGAAAAATCTCTGAATAAAAAATAATCGACGGATACACGCCCTCGTCACATGGACGATAAATATAACAACGCATTTTGCCCGTGGCGGTGTTTAAATCGATGGTTTCTTTTTGTATTTGCATGATTGTTTACAACCTTATTTTTGCTCAGATGATTTTTAGCTAGTTTTTATATAACGCGTTTATTCAGAGCCCCACCTAACCAAAACGGATTAGGTGAAGTAGAGCAATCATAACGTTATTTTTTCGAAAAGTGCGAAATACAACTTCCCTTGTGAGCAAAACCCACGTATAAAATGTATACATTTTTAAATTTGTATACATTTATGTTTCATAAAATCATTCAAGACAGTTCTTTATCTGCTTTTATTGCCGGCTTCATTGCCGTTTTAGTCGGGTTTGCAAGTGCAATGGCGATAGTTTTTCAAGCAGCCATTGCATCAGGAGCGAACAATCAGCAACTGGAATCTTGGGTATGGGCATTAGGATTAGGCATGGGGCTGAGCACCCTAGGGTTATCACTTTGGTACAAACGCCCACTTATTATTGCTTGGTCTACACCGGGTGCCGCCTTACTGGCAACAGCTGTGATGAATAGTGATATAGCCACAGCAACAGGAACCTTTCTAATGGTGGGTGTCCTGATTACCTTAGTGGGGGTGACTGGCATTTTTAATAAACTGGTTAAACTCATCCCGCTTTCTGTCGCATCTGCCATGTTAGCCGGTATTTTAATGCAATTTGGGCTCGGATTATTTGCTGCAATAGACCAACAACCGGCGTTAATTATTACCATGTTAGTAGTTTATTTATTGGCCAAACGCTTTATTCCAAGATACGCCATTCCCCTTGTATTATTAATTGGCTTAATCTTTTGCATTTTTAATCAAACCATTGAAACACAGAGTCTTTCCTTTGAATTTGCCACACCTGTTTGGGTGTCACCAAGTTTCTCTTTAGCGTCAATGATCGGCATTGGCTTACCACTGTTTATTATTACCATGACCTCACAAAACCTGCCTGGCGTGGCCATATTAAAGAGTAGTGGATACGAGCAACAACCCATTTCGCCAATCATCACCACCACGGGGATCACCACCCTTTTATTTGCCCCTTTTGGTGGTTTCACCTTTAGTATCGCCGCCATCACCGCTGCTATTTGTACCAATGAAGAGTCTCACCCTTTGCCAGATAAACGCTATATTGCTGGCATATCTGTAGGCATATTCAATATAATTGCTGGGGTGTTAGGGACTGCGGTGGTGGGCTTATTTGCCGCGTTCCCACAGGCACTCATTGCCGGTTTAGCAGGGATAGCACTGCTAACTGCCATAGCCGCTAGTTTAAAAACCGCATTAGATTATGATAGAGAAAGAGAAGCGGCCGTTTTAACCTTTTTAATGACAGCCTCGGGTATCAGCTTTTTTGGCGTCGCCTCTGCATTTTGGGGGATAGTGGTAGGTATGTTAGCTCTGCATCTAACTAAAAGAGTGTAATTGAGATGACAAAACAACAAGCACAAATGCTCTACAATCAAATTAAATTGGATATAAGAGAAAACAAACTACCGATTGCCCAAGCACTCAAGCAAGAAGCACTTTCTAAACGCTACAATATTAGCCGCATCCCCATTAGAGATGTACTGCAACGATTGAAAAATGAAGGTTGGCTCACCAGCTGTGGTAAGTGTGGGGTGATGATCCCCGAGTTAAATGCCACAGAAGCTGAAGATCTATATTTAATGCGAAAATACCTCGAACCGCTAATTTTGCAATATGCCATTCCCAACCTTAACCAACAAACCATCGGCAAAGCCCGCGACTATTTGCAAGCCATTGATTCTCAAGAACAGCTAAGCATCGAAGAACACGGTGAGTTGAATTGGCAATTTCATGCCTGTCTTTACGAGCAAGCAAACCGCCCCACTCTGTTTAATACTATCGCTAGTTTGCATCAACTATGTGGCAGATATATTGGTTATCACAACCAACAGCTGAATTATCTGAAAACCAGCCAACAAGACCACTACAACATACTCAAAGCAACAGAGAACCAAGACACCGTGCACGCTAAAAGCCTATTAGAAGCCCACATTAGTGATGCCGGAAAAACCTTAGTGGCGTTTTTATTGGCGGAATCGGGTGATATTGCAGAGAAGGAATGATTGGGGGTAAGTGAATTTGGCAATTGGAGTTTGGGAAACGAGGTTTAGAGTTTCAAACCAAGAACTAAAACTATCCTTAGACATAAGATCGACTCTTAAACTTAATTTAATTGCCTCTATTTCTAAACTATCTGGGTAAATCCAAGTTTTCCTAGGTTGGGACATTTTAACGTTCTCACTGTAATGAGGTGGTGACCACTACTACGGGAGAGGAGCAAGATATGAATAATTAATTTATAATGTGGCATTTGGAATACCACCTATATTTAAAATTACAAATATACCAAGTGACAAAATACCGATAAAAAATGAAACTGCAGCCACCCCAGCAGATCTCATAAAAACCTTTCCTGTTAATTCTTGATCTTGATCAGCCGCCCCAATAATTTTTGGCAATAAAATAAGAATAATGACTGAACAAAGAATCGATAAGAGGAAAAAACTAACAGAACATACAGCGAAAAAAGAAGAATGTTCTCCGTACTCAATATTCCGTAAAAAAGTAGCCAGCAGTAAAATAGAGCCGGTTGAAAGTGTCGTCATATGTTTGAAAGCATCGAACAACAATTTGATACCGTCTTTTTTTTCATCGGGTAGGATTTTTTGCATATTCCCTCTATGACATATAATTATAGTATTTGGCCGAATAACCCCATGTTTAAACACAAACTATTTTCGGCTTTCTATATCTTTTATGTTTTGTCACAGCCAATAACTTATTGTACAGCTTAACGTTATTGCCTATTGCTAGTCTGTGGTTGGTGCGGACATATGGACAGGGAAATTGTCTAAGCTCTTGAGAATTACCAAAAGAATTAACCAAACAACTGGAAGAACCATTCATTTCAGCAGCTCTGCCACCTTTGATGCTTCAACGTATCTGACTCTTTTGATTTTAAATTTTCGTTTTAAAATCTCGGGTCGCAAGGTGAATGCTTTCGAATATCGAGGACAGTACTTTTGATGCGTCTTCCATTCGGTTTACCGCAAGTTGTGAGCTTTCACTCAAGGCAACAATTTCTGAAATGTCATTGTTGACGTTGCTGTTTTGCAATTGCTGTAAGCCTACTGCATCTTGCACTTGTAAGTTCAAATCGTGAATTTTGCTAAAAGATTGACTCAATGCATCAATAATTCCTAACGAAGACTCTGCTTGGTGCAGCCCGTCTGCGGCTTGGATTTTGCCTTGAGCCATAGCAGAGACGGCTTCATCTGCGGCATTTTGGAGTTTTTGTACATTTTGCGAAATAAGTTGAGTGGATTGCTGGGTTTTATTTGCCAAATTACGCACTTCGTCCGCTACAACAGCAAAACCTCTGCCAGCGCCTCCAGCCCTAGCCGCTTCGATGGCAGCATTTAATGCCAGTAAATTGGTTTGATCAGCAATGCTGTTGATCACATTTACCACGTCGCCTATATCATCAGAGTCTTTTTTCAGTGTTGATATAATATCAGAGGCATAATTAGTTGCGTCCATCACGCTTTGGCTAATCATCACATTCTGTTTAAACACCGTTCGCCCTTGATCGGCTTCTTTTGTAGATGACGCGACAAATTCTGATGCTTTTTTAATGGCCCCATCAATGTCATTCCCAGTTTGGGTTAATTGCTCAACACGATCATTGGTTTTCTGAGTCAAATCAACTTGGCTTTTTAAACCATGCTTTACGGTTTGGAACCCTTCAACCAAGTTATTAATGATTTCACCGAGATCTTTTAACTCTCCGAGAATTCGACTTAGCATTTTGCTCAAGTCATTTTGAATAAGTTTCACATTATCTGTAACCAGACCAATTTGATCTCTGGTGGTACTTTCAATCTCGCCGGTGAAATCACCTGAAGCGATTTGTTTTGAAACATCGGTTAAGCGATTTAAAGGAGTTAATACGCTGGCATTGATAAACCAAGAAACGGCTAAAATACAGATTAAAATCGTCACAATGATAATCACATTGGTATAAATAAATACGGAACTGGCGCGGGATTCAATTTGCTTTTTCAAACCTAAAACGTATTGGTTAGTTGCTTCAACAGCGTTATTTAAGCTCTCAGTGGGTGCTCTATCAATGCCTTTGACACTGTTGTCAGCTACGCCAATATCAAAGCCGGAAGTTAAGAACGCATCATAACCAGACTCATAGGCTTGGAGCATTTTCGGATAGCTAACTGAAAAGTCTTTGACGTGAGAATATGCAGGATGTTGCTCAGACATATTGTTTAAAATATTGCTGTATTGGGTGACAATAGTTTGCCCATTTTCAACAAATCGGCCCCAATATTTTTCAAGTTGCTCTGGGTCTTTGCCTCTTATTAAGGTGTTTTTCCATTCTTGTACTTGCGTTTTAAAACGCACATTTAGCCCAGAAACATGGGTGATATTGGTCACTTCTTGATTGACGGTCGCGGAATATTCCTGCGTCACTGAGTTTAGCGAAGACAGTCCAATATAAACCGCGACTAAAATTATCAATAAAATAGAACAAATAAGAAAGAGTAACTTATTTCGTATATTCAAATAGAAGAATTCAAACACTAGCGATTACCTTGAGCTGTAAGATGAAAAAATGCAGGCACAAAATGCCATAAACAAGTACATATTGCCGGCCGCTAAGCCTATGCTGTTAAGATGACATTTTTGTTACACTACTGCTCAGAGTCGCTACTTTTATCTAGTTACCACCGATCTGTTTAATATCATTGGCAAATAAAGTTTCCAAATCAGCCCGGCCCTTCTTACTTAATTGAATCAGTTCATCTAAATCAGAGTCTGCGTCGATAACTTCTTTGAGAATTTTTTCATCATGCTTTTCGAATATGTCACACATATGCGCAGCCTGTTTTTTGTCAAACCCAAAATCTTCTAGCACCTTTTCAGCGGCCCGTAACCCAGACCAAAAGAGTTCCCTAACAAAGTGTAAGTTTTCAACTTTAGACAAGCGCATTACCGCATTACGGTTGCGGGCTCTGACCACCATTTTCACATGGGGAAATTGCTCACTGACCAACGCGACAATTTTGAAAGTATCAACTTCATTGTCGATAGCAATCAATAATATAGACGCTTGCTCTATCCCCGATATCTTTAATAAATCTAATCGAGTGGCATCACCATAAAACACTTTGTTGCCGAATTTTTTAACAAAGGCGATGTGTTCTGCATCTTTATCCAATGCTGTGAACGGGATTTTATTGGCCGCTAAAATACGCCCAGTTACCTGACCAAAGCGCCCAAATCCAGCAATAATAACCCGCGGCTCGTCGGTGTCGGTTTGCGAATCGTATACCGCTGGACAGTTACGACTGTTGAACCAAATACTGTGTAAAATCACTAATGGTGAAGTTAACGCCATAGAAACGCCTACCACCAAAGTAACCTGACTAGCTAGGGTGGGTGCTATTAGGTTTGCTAGGCTCGCCTCTCCCATAACCACAAAGGCAAATTCGCCCCCCTGAGAGAGCATCAATGCAATGCGCATCGAGTCAGTTGTACTTTGTTTCGAAAATTTAAGAATGCTGAAAATAATGGCTGTTTTAATCGCAATCAGAGTTAACGCGGCGGCAATAATTACCAGTGGATTATCGAAAAACAAATCTAAGTCTAAATTCATACCAATAGCGATAAAGAACAGACCTAACAACAAACCTTTGAACGGCTCAATTTCCGCTTCTAATTGATGCTTAAAGCTTGAGTTAGCAAGTAGCATCCCAGCCACAAATGCGCCCATTCCCATCGACAACCCTGCTTCTTGCATACCCAGCGCAGTCGCGATAACAATTAACAACGCGGCAGAGGTCATGATTTCGGCATTACCCCAGTGGGAAATCAGTCGCAAAAATGGATTGATCAGAAATTTTCCAATAATCAGCACTGCCACAATTGCACAGATGCTTACCCACCACGCAGGGGAATCGACATCAGGCACAGTGGAAAGGCTTTGTACTAACAGCAGAATGGGAATCACAGCCAAATCTTGCATCAATAAGATTGAAAAACCTTTTTGACCTGGTGGGGTCTTTAAAATATTTTGATTTTCCATCAATTGAATAGCAAAAGCGGTAGAAGAAAGCGCCACGGCCAAGCCTATCACTATGGCTGCCGTCCAGTCCGTACCGACAATATACTTCACCGATATCGCGATGAAACTAGCACTTAGAAATAACTGTCCGCCCCCTGTAAAAACAATCTGATCACGCATTTTTAAGAGTTTTTTGGGCTCTAACTCCAAGCCGATAATAAACAGTAAGAATACGACACCGAGTTCCGCAAAATGTAAAATTGTCTCGGGCTTAGAAACCCAATCCATAATCGACGGGCCGATGACCATACCCGCCACTAAGTAACCTAATATTGCTCCCAATTTCAAACGTTTGAAGATAGGTACTGCCACCACAGCTGCGGCCAAAAAAATCATTGTAGAACCCAACAAACTCATAAATATTCTCTCTTGGTTTTGATCTTGGCTAAGATTTTGGTTTTTCTAACAACAATTCCAACATGGAATCAGTTGGTGCTGACATGGAAGCAACAGACCAAATCGAACAAAAAATAAACAATAAAGTGTTTTTGTGTACTAATATTGTTCTAGTGCATTAGAAACAACGAGACAGTAAAAGGGTACTTGAGATGAAAAGACAATACTACATAAGTGATGACTTGAATGATCTACGTATTATCCAAAGTGAACTTGAAGACAAAGGATTGAGTACACCTCAATTGCATGTGTTAAGTGAAAATGATGCTGAAGTTGAAAAACACCATTTACATGCCATTGAATCCGTGTTGAAAAAAGATGTTGTACGGTCCACCGAATTAGGAGCTGTGGTTGGCGCAATTTGCGCAGCCTTGGTTTTGTTATTGGCGTATAGCATGAATTGGCATCTCACGGCTGCAGGATGGATCCCTTTTGGGTTTCTTGCAGTGGTAATACTGGGGTTTTGCACATGGGAAGGCGGACTTATTGGTATCCAAGTACCAAATTATCAATTTAGACAGTTCCAAAAATTGCTAAAACAAGGAAAACACATATTTTTCGTGGATGCCACCGAACAACAAATGGCAATTGTTGAGCAAGTCGCCAGTCAACATACCAATCTCAAGTTGGCCGGAAGCGGTGAATCACCTCCAGACTGGGTAGTTAAAAGCCAAGATAAATTTAACAACTTTATGAAAGTCATGCCCTAACGCGCCTTTCTAGGCAACAACGTATGTCTTCACAGGTCGTCATAGATTGCGACCTGTAAAGTCGTTATCTTAATCCCAACTCAACATCGCGAATAATAAAGTTTCCATTATAAATAGGATGGAGTTCACCGCTTTGTTCAATCGCAAAATACGCTTGTTCTTCTGAGGTTAACCCTTGATAACCGCCAATAACTTGATACAACCAAGCTTCAGTATCGAACTCTAATTCGTGCTGTTGATAATATTCTAGGGCTGTTAATCGCTCACCGGTATCGATAACCTGACAGAAGTACCCTTCTACCGCTTTTTTAAGTTTATCTTCAGCAAACTCTACTTCGCTTTGCTTTTCAACATGAATTTGGTGGGCAGCCCGCTCTGGTTGATACGCCTTCGGAGGACGATTTAGGGTTTTAATTGCGCTGACCAATTTTTGTAATTCTTGTTCATGTTCAACCCGAGTCACATCCACAGCAGCAGGTTTAATCACCGATTCAGCCTGATTAAACAACATCGGCACTTGCGATAGGCCACAATAATTCACCGGTGCAAATGTTGGCGAATGTTCCATGTGCAATAAAAAGCCTTTGAGTAAACGAGTGCGTCCCCGTAGCTCTCTGAAACGACCTAACAATGACAACAACCGAGCTTGAACAATGGAGAGCTCTTGGGTTACACGGGAAAAACTGTGTTGTAAGGTAACAACTAACAAGTGACGTAATTCACGATTACTGGCAGCAATTTCACTAAGCTCATCAAATTGGAACATTTCCAATTCGCCCAATAACTCGGATACTTGCGATTGTGCCAACTGATTTTCACGGATCTTGGCATCAATGGAAGATACGTAACCAAACTCATTGTTGATTCGACTAAACAGCACTCTCACATTATTTTCCAGTGATTCGGTCAACGCATAAACATGCTCAGTTAAATCTGAAAGATGCGCATTGGCTTCGGTAAATCGTTGATGTTGTAACGCTTCTTTATAATGGTCAGCTAAAGTTTTAAGCCCCTTCAGCGCTGAGCCAATATTGGCGTCTATTTGACGATTTCGTTCATCATGTAAACTGCCTTCGAGTAATTGTCGTACCACATTTTTCAGACGCAAATCTGCGTCAGCGTCAGGACGCCATAAAATCCCCATTTGCACTAAACTGTCGATAACTTTCGGGCTGAATTTGGTTTCATCCACAGTTCCCGACAAATAAACCTGCATCAGAAGATCAGCATGTCTACTTAGCGCATTAAGCAGCTTTACTCCGGCCTGATGTAGATTTTGGTTCATATCAGGCTTCCCTGCTGCACTGCGCTTTCTGCCTGCTCAGACAACGACAATGATTCGGTTTCGTCGATAAATTTAATCACTTCATATAGGTATTCCACTTTACCAGTGGCAATGAAGATTTGTTTGTCTTGATTAGGTCGTAGCATATATCCCAAATCGGTTAGACGCTTAAACACCTGTTTAACCTGGCCATCGACCGATACGCTGGTAGAACCAAACAATTTGTAATGGGAAATTTTGGCTAATTGCTCAGCAAAAGCTGGGGTATCTTCAATGGTCAGTTGGATTTCAGCTAATCGAATAGCCGTTCCCTGCGTGACGGGCACATCAGTTCCACTGGCCTGCTGAACTAACAATAACCATTCAACCAAGGGCACTAAATGACTGGATATATCCTGAAATTGACCAGTTAGTACTTTGCGTTCATTATCGCCCAAGGTTTGATAAGCAGCGTAAAAAACATCTCCTTCTGCGGCGCTGGCCAACGTGCGGTTCAACATATTCAACTGGGTTTCAATTTTATCGCTATTGCCTGAGGTTTTTAGGAATCGCCAAGCATCTTCATCACTGACCTGACAGATAAACGCCCCAGATAACAAACTTTCTAGAATGCGGCCTTGTTCGCTAATCATGGGGTAACTCCTTGCTCAGTTTGTTTACGTTTTTGGATATGTTCGGCTATAGCACTGATTTTAGGTTGAACCACCTGTAGTTTTCGTGTGGTTTTATCAATCAAATAGCGATTATCAAACAGGGTTAATACTTCCGATTCAGGGTTAGGGAATGCGCCAACCACAGAGATGTTATTATTCTGGCAAGCATCAAAAATTTTCTTCACATTACTTTGGTGCAAAGTCCCCAATTCATCGATAGGCCAGTGAATAGTGGCATCTGCATCCCCCCGTAATAATCGAGTGAAGGCTAATAGGAATTTACATAAAATTAAGTACGCCATACCATGACTGGAAGACTCATTTAATTGACGGTCCGTTCGAATAACCAGATTGGAATTACCCTCTTTGATGTGCAACTCGATATCTAATAATTTACTGATCCCGCCACTTAATGCGGCGCGACCAAGAATATCCAAGACTTTACGCATGCTCAGCGCATATTCATCATCTGGCAGCTCAACGGCACCACTTTTCATCCAAGCCTGATAAAGCTTATTAAATTGGGCTAACTCAGGCCAAAACTCTAATTCTGAAATACGCGAGCGAATTTTTACGGCTGAATCAGAGACACCATCGAGAAACAATTCTTCATCGACTTCTTTACTAATTCGTTTACTTTGGCTGGCGATACGTTTATCGATATCTTCCAGCACATTATAATATTGGGTTAAGTCGGCACCAAATATTCGACCTTGTTCTCGTAATCCGTGGAGTTTTTGTGGAACCACTTCATTTAATAACTGGGCCAAATGCACCACCATTCTGCGGTGATCAATATTGCGAATTCCTTGGTCATTCACCACCGCACATTCATCTCTGGAGCGCTCCCAAATATCGGCTAAGCCGGTGCCCGATTGCGCAGCAATAAGCTGGTCAAAGTGTTCCACATACACCTTGATATCACCCAATAAACGATCTCTGGTTTGCAGTAATTCTTGTCCTTCAGATATACGCTGTCCAATATTTACCGTATCCGGTTTAGCCGACTTGCTTGATGGACTGTTTTGATCCGCTTTAACCAGTCTGAGTTTACCTAAACTGCGATTGATGCTCTGTACATCAATATGCTGCTCTCGTGCAGTTCGCAAATCTTGCTCTAGCTGAGCTTGTTGGTCTTTACTTTTCTGACGCTGTTGTTTGAAATCAGCTTGTTTCTGATTTAACAAACGTTCTGCTTTGCTTGCGGCTTTTTTGGCCGCTGTTAAGTTTTGCTGCCAAGTTACTTTATAGCCAACAAAATAAGTGTCGTACCAACGTTGGTAATCTTTCACTTTGTGACGGTGAGTGTCTGTGTAAGTGATATCTTTTTGCAATTGTTTGATACGTTTTTGCAAGGTGCCGATATCGTCAACATCAACGCCTCGGTTATTCAGCTCGTCTTCTTTCCACTGCTCAATTTTTTGTTTGTCTTCCGCGGCGACTTGTTTGGCTTTTTTGATATGGCTGTCGACAATAGATATTTTAGTTTGAATATCTTGGATAAGCTGTTGCCAATGGAATTGATGCTCAGTTTCGGCTTCTCGCTGCTGATCTTTGACTTCAGCAATGGCTTCAGCGTGTTGCGTCTTGCACTTTGATTGCTCAGTTTGGATATTGCTCAAGCGTTTCTTATTTTGTAACTTACGCTGGGATAAAGCATGAGCATATTCTTGCTGAACCTGATCTTTATCTTGTTGCGCCCGTCTGCGAGTCGCTTCAGCGGTTTTGCAGGCGCTTTCGGTTTTCGCTTGAGCCAGTTCTTTATTACGAACCTCTTCACTGGCCTTGGCTAAATCAAGTTCAGCTTCATTTTGATTAGCAATGGCTTGGTCAAGAATTTGTTGAACATCGCTGAGTTTTTGCTGAAGTTGAACTTCAGTTTCTGCAAATTCCGACATATCAACTGCATGTAAATCCAGTTTAATCCCAAAAATGCTAGTAGAGTCGTCGCCTACACTTGGTTTTAAATCTTTGCGTTTAAATAGCTCTGGATGCAAGACCTTACCAAGGTTATCTTGCCAATCTGGTCGCTCTTTGCGGAGAAATTCCAATAAACTGTTTTCACCTGGATAAAGAATACCTTCGATTTTGTCTAACTGGTGCTGCGCTTCTAATTGACTGCGACGGGTTTCTTCAAGGACTGCATTCGCTTTAACCCGCAATTGACTTGCCTGAACAAATTCTTGTTGTGCTTTTCGATGTTTCTCTCGAGCTGCATCCTCAGCGATACCGGCTTCTTTTAAGGTGGCATCAAGAATATCTAACTGACTTTGTTCAAACTCGTCGAACCCTGCATTTTTAAGGGCAGCAGTTATTTCGGTATACTGTGTTTTGAGCTCATCCGCTCTTTGTCGATACTCTGATTCAACACTGCTAAGCTGACCTTGATAGTCATCTCGGATCTGCTGTAATTTAAGCTGTTCCTGACTTTTTTGTTCAGACAACTTATCTTGTAAAAGGCTTTTCTCTTCAGAATACCCCTCAAGCTCTTCATTTAATTTTTCACTGATTTGCGCTACCCGTTTATTGAAACTGGCTTCAACATCTTGATGTTTCTCAGTCAGCAGGGTATATCGGGTTGATGATGTCTCTAATTCGCTTTCCCATTGCGGCAGTTGTTGTAAATTGCTCTGTAGGGTTTCAATATCCTGCGATTGCCAATCATCATATTCGCTTTCTATCTGCTCCAAATCGGATTCTAATTTTTCCGAGTCGGCCTTGGCCACTGAAAGCGCCTGATTCAACTCATCTCTTTGTTGAGTCCAATCTGATTCAAGTTTTTTACTGGATAGTTGAATTTCATCTAATTCGCGCTCAAAATCCAGCACATGGGCGGCTAACGCGCTGGTATCTACCGCGAACTGCTGTTGTAATTCTGAGAGACGATATTCCGTCTGATTAAGTTGATGGTCGGCTTGCTCCAATTTAGCAAACTCAGGGCGTATCGCATCAAACTCTTTAATCAGATGGCACTCTTTAATCCAATCTTCGACTCTATTTCTACTCAAACTGGAACTCGGTGGCTGCACACCATCTTCTTCTAGAATAGCGGCAATCATGGCTTTAATGGTTTCCATTTTGCCTTCTTTAGAATGCACAGCTTTGGCTAGTTTTTCGATGTGTCTAAGGTGATTAGCCTGTTCACATAAACTGAATATTCGAGCATATCCCAGTAACTCACGGCTATTGGTGCTGTCGTTTAAAACACCTCTATCATTTTGTAATACCGCTTTAAATTCTTTGGTATTGAGCAGGTTTGTAACTAAAATATTGGCGCGTTTTAAACTACGAGCCAGTTCATTCATAGTCACACTGCTATGCTCGCCAGCTTTGTTTTTATATAAATAGTCGTTTAATTCGAAAGGTTTTCCGATAAATCGGTAATTCACACCATTTCCAGAAGATGCCAAGACTGCTTGACACAAATCCCCTTCATTGCGAGCGTATTCGTAAACAATAAAGCTCGATTCTCTGGGTAAATACCACTTTTCGAAACTATCTCGTGTAGAGGGTACAACTCGGCTTGGATATTCTCCGTAAAACACAGGAATCAATCGTTGTAACGTGGTTTTGCCAGAGGCATTGGTTCCACAAATATTGGTATGACCGTTTAATTTTAATTCCACTACACCTGGAAGGTGTGTGTCGATGAGAATAATGCGATGTAACCCAGGCATAAACATCCTAATTTATAATTATGATTGAGACAGCTAACTCGGGATTCAAATGCTTAAATGAAGGTAACTTGGAGAAGCAGGTGTAGAATTCCGTACAGCCGCTGATTTTAGCGAGGTTTAATTCAATTTAACACCCTAAATATCAGTATTTATCGGCCAAACTAGGGTTATTATTCGCTAATCCTAAAAACCAATTTGTAAGTGCTTGATTTAGCGTCGTCATAAATAGTATTTTATAATTTTGCGGGTTGATTATTTACCGTCCAACCACTAAATAAAATTTTTTTAAATTATTTGAATATAAAAAGATGAAAATCTGGTCTTATCCTCTAGGCTTATAGAAACAGTATTAAAAGGATTTTAAGTTAACTATGTTTGGATTATTCAAAGCAAATCCGATTAAAAAGCTACGCAAGCAATACGATCAAAAATTAGCTCGAGCGATGCAAGCACAGCAGGAAGGAAATCTTCGAGATTACGCAAAATACAATAGCGAAGCTGAAGCTTTGTTTGAGAAAATTGAAGAATTTGAAATGAACTATAAATGAGTTTGAAAATATTCCATTCTTAAACTCAAAAAGATGAAAATAGGGTTGGCGCAAACAAGTTGATAACCGATTAAGCTTATGCGCCTTTATCGATTTTCTAATAGCACGATTTGCAGATAAACCTTATAGAGATAAATGCACCACTAAGGTTGAATGATTGATGCTAAAACCTCCCCCAGTCATCGTTGTAAAATTAACTTCTTATATTAAGCTCTGCGGCTAGCGAGTTGCCCAGAGCTTTCCCCTGACTCGCTTAGACTAAAGTGCAATCTCCACTTGGCAATAGACTGGTATAATGGCGGTGAAATTACATAGTTAAGTTATAATTTGTTGTAGCGATGCCAATTTAGAGGTTTTTATGATTAGAATAGTTTTTTGCTGGTTGTTACTAGCAATTTCAAGTACTGGCTTTGCTCAAGATGGCGATGCGAGTGCAGCAGCAGAACCCTTAGATCCGGCATATGAAGGTGTGCATGGCATGGTGGTATTTAATCATGCGTCCTCATTATATGTTTCTAATCTTCCAAGTTACAGAAAACCCCATAACGTCCAGTTGATTTATAAACTTATTCCCAAAGACTCCGCGCTAGTATATTTAGTCAGAGATGCAGATTTGGTTACCATCAAACCAGAATCGTTTAATATTGAAAGATTAATCCGTGGCGAATCTGTAAGTGTTAAAGCTGACGTTTATATCGGCAATTATAAACAAGGTGGGAGTTTAACTTATGAACAAATGGACTTAACCTTCAGTGAACAAAAGTACGTTAGAGTCCTAAAGGATTTAGGGGAACCCAATAACCGACAAAAGTACGATATTGTGGAACTAGGATACAATAGTCGTGCTTTGATCCACCAAATTCAAGGTGCTCCAAGCTACGATCATCTTATTTTGTTGTTCGAAAATATCAGTTGCATCACTGATGTGAACGCTAAAAGCAGTGTACCAGAGCAAGACATGCTAAATTATCGTTTGAGTTTTTGTGGCTCAATGAAACCCATTTATTACCATTCAGAACCCTTTTCAGAAAGCTCATCATCAGACCCCAAATAGGCTATTCGTAAAATTGTGCTCTGCAGCCGAGTTTATCGGCTCAGAGCACTATTTAAAAACTACAGGGCTGCGGCAGGATAATCGATATAACCCACACTATCGTGAGTGTAGAAGGTTTTGGGATCCGGTTCTGCTAAGGCGATACCATGTTTAAATCGATAAGGTAAATCTGGATTAGCAATAAAGGCTGAACCGAAGGCAACAGCGGCTAAATCACCTTGCTCCACTGCTTGCTCAGCCTCAGTGAAATCATACCCCATGTTACCAATTAAGTTGCCGTCATAAACTTTGCTCGCGGCTGCTATTACGTTACCTTGTTGTGCTTGCTGAAAGTCAGCGCGCATTACATGTAGATAAGCCAGGTTATAGTCATCTAATCGTTTTGCTAAATAAGCAGTCAGGCCTTCTGGATCGCTGTCGCGCATACTGTTAAAGCTGTTAATTGGTGAAATTCTTAAACCAACATTTCCACTTTCCCAAACATTGGTCACTGCATCTATCACTTCAAATAACAGGCGACTGCGATTTTCCATACTGCCGCCATATTGATCGGTGCGAGTGTTAGCACTGTCACGCAAAAATTCATCAATTAAATATCCATTTGCGCCATGTATTTCAACGCCGTCAAAACCAGCGGCCTTGGCGTTAATCGCCGCTTTAGCAAAACCTTCAACGATATTTGCGATTTCTTGCAAACTAAGTGCTTGGGGAAGGACGTAATCTTTTTTCCCTTGTGGGGTATGGACATAACCATCAATGGCTAATGCACTTGGTGCTACTGGCGTACGGCCATTGTTCAATACAGGATGACAAGCTCTGCCGCCGTGCCATAGTTGTAATACTATTTTGCCACCGTTTTGATGCACAGCATCAGTGACCTTTCTCCAGGCGACCACTTGCTCATCAGAATGTATTCCTGGCTCTCGGTAAAAAGCGGAGTTTCCAGACATTGCCATTGTTGCTTCGGCGATAATCAGTCCTGCTCCAGCTCGTTGGGCATAATAAGTAGCCATTAGCTCAGTCGGCACATTTTCTTCAGTCGCTCTGCATCTCGTCAGTGGCGCCATTACCACTCGATTTTCTAAACTAATATTGCCAAGTTTTAGTGGCTCAAATAATGCTGACATCATTTTTCCTTAATTGTTAACTACATATAGGAACGGGTTTTAACTAGTATTGGATTAAAAAAACTGAATTCAAGAGCATCATCTGAAGTTGTTTATACCCTAAGTATTTGCAATTTGATGTAATTGACTACACTGTTAATCTGTAACTTGAGGCGGCAAGAGTAATTAAATGAGTCGGGTAAACTATACAAAACACTTTGGCGACAAAACCCAAGGTCCTTTGCAACACACACTTTTATTGAGTCTTGTTGAAAAACCACTGCTCGATCCTCCCTTATCAGAACAGGATCGAGAGCAATCTTTGCTTGTGACCAGTATGGCTAAAAAGAACACACCAATGGTCTGTGGATTTTTAGGCAACTCAGAATTCAATAAAGGTTTATTGTTGGCTAATATTGCATATCAGACGAAAAACAAAGTGTTGTTGGTGACCCAAGAACTTTTCAACAATCTCTTTACCTCAGATTTAGCTAAACTTATCGCACAAACCCAGCAACAAAATGCCATTATTTATTTTGACCTCGCTGACGACTTGATCAATGACAACATTGATTACGCCGATACGGACGAACCAATTAACCTAGACTTACTGTTTAGCGTCATTGAAAAATACCAAGGCTTAGTGATATTTTCGTTAACCCAAATTGAAAGTGCAGAGCGCCTCAAGGCTAGGCATATCAGCGTATTAACTACACATTAACGTTTGTAACCCGGTGCCAAGGCGGTATTTTCTACGCCCATTAATGCTTCTGGATTGGCTAGTGCCAATTGGCACCCTTGACCAATAAATTTATGCCCTTGAGAGCAATCAACTTGCCACTGTCTTAATAGGTAGGCAGCCAATGCTGACCTCACTTTTACCCGTAACTTTCCTTCTACCATGGCATAGTCTAGTTGAATGGCTTTTGGATGTTTAATACTGGGGTGAGCCACTAACACTAACTCGATTTGATGATTCCACTGTTCATCAAATTTCCTAGCCTCTAAGGTATTGATGTCTTGTGCTAATGCATTAACAAAGGTAAATCGAGTACACACAAAATCTCTAAAACTTTGATGTTTCCGATCGTAGGCTCTTACATGCCATCGATGACCGTTATTAACAATAGCGTGAGGCACAATAACTCGGGTTGACTCGCCAGAACTGATTGAAACATAACCGCATTCAATAGGCTGCTTAATGTGAATTGCGCGCATCAAGGCGGCAATAATATTTTGATCAGGATGAATTAAACGCACGGCATCAAAACACTGTTCAGACGGTTGTACGCCATTCGAAATTCCATTGCCAAAGCCGCGACTCAAGGATGTTAAAATCACTTCAGGGTCATGTTTAAAAACGGGTTTAAATTGCTTTGTACGGTGATAACTTTTGGTTTGATGGACAAGAATAAGATTATTCGGAGCAAGGGCTTTGTAAGCACTAAAATCTCGTGTCGATGCCGCTAGACCCGTTTTAAAACGCTGAATTAAGTCAGTGCGCGCTACGTGTCCAAAATACTGTAAACTAAAATCAATAAAAGCTAAACGCTCTTTTTGACCATGATTCATAGTGTCTAATTCATTTTCCATCTTGTTAGTTCCGGTAACGTTTTTTTCAACTATAAGGACTTCCACAAAAGATTGCAATCAAATTGATGGCATCTTTTTGATTTTAATTTACTGATATTTACTTGAGAAAGGACTAAATAAAAAAAAGTTGAAAACTTTTTAAACTTTTTGGTGGTTTTGCGCGTCATACATAATGACAGCGTAGTGAACTGTTGAATCTCCCCGGGCCGTGAGCAGTAAATGCTAACGGCTTTTTTATTGGCCAATGACTTTTTTATTGCCCCTGTTTCATTGATTAGGCTTATCGGTTTAAGTTTACTGGTTAATATCAACAGGTTTTAGCGGACATTGAATTAAGACTGAAGTCGCTTGGAAACATAGGATAAACAAAGATTTAATTGCTCAGCGATTAAATCAAAATGAGCAAAGTCCTCTTCGCTGAAGTAACTTGCTTTGTCAAAAAATTGCGCACTTATCATCCCCACTACTTTCGAATTTACTTTTACTGGCGATAAACACAGTAAGCCATTTTCAATAAACTGTTCTGATTCAAAAGTCAGATAATCACGCCATTTAATATCCTGATAATTTTCGATAAACACAGTTTCGGCATGCTGAATGGCATAACTCATAATGTTCTGTGAGTCGGTTAAAGGAAATGAACAGTGGAATCGCACCGCCTCCCCTTCACTGTCGACACTCTGCCTACATTCAATTTGACGCTTATCTTGACTAAACACCCAAAAACCACAGCGATGAAAATGAAATATTTGTGATAATAATTGTAAGGTATGGGTAAGGAATTCATTGATGCTACGACTGGTTCTCGTCAGCGCATTTAATGATTTGATGCTGATGATTAATTGCTCTTCGATGGTCAAATTAGCAAGTTCTACAGGGGCTGGTAATCCGCCAAAATCCTTCTGCTTGGGCAAAGGTTTAATATAACTTTCCAAAGCAGATGCGTTGTAAGATGCAAGCAACTCAACTGCCAGTTTGCGTGTGGACTCAATCTTAAGTTTTAGTCTATGTTCATCCACATTGATCAGTGCACAAATGTCTTTGATTAGATGATCAAATTTCGCCCTATTCTTAGGCGGAGAACCAATCGCTTCACTGAGTTGATTGGATAAGCTAATGATATTCATCTCTTTGGTGCGACTTTGTGGCTGATTTAACGATTTGATCAGCAACTCCCCCAAGTTCCAGGTGCGAGCAAGCCCTACGCTCAAATCTTTAAATTTAATCCCTGCCGTGGATGCGCAATATTGCTCAAATGCTATTTTTGGCATACCCGCTTTTTGGATCAACTGACGTGTAAGAGGATTGCCGGTACTCCAAAATGACGTTTCGCCTATGTTGTACATCATGGCCGCTAAATACACTTCTTCTTGGGTACTTTCATCGTATTCAGGCACCATCATTTTAGCCAGCAATCCAGCAAAAAATGCATTTGCCATTAATTTCATTAGCCTTTCGTAGACCGCTGGCGAAAGATGTTTGCTATTCAACAAACCTTCCAACACCTTGGCAGTTAAACAAATGTTTTTAACTGATTGAATACCTAGAAATATTGCAGCACGAGAGACAGTAGTCACCCGTTTCACCGGCGAACGACTCGAACTGTTAGCCACTTTTAATAAGCTGGAAGATAACGCCTGATCGTGCAGTATGACTTTACTGAGGCTGGGAATAGATGATCTATCATCATTTGAGAACTTATCTAAAATTCCGGCAATGGATGTAATTGCTGGTAACTCTTCTTTGGCAAGTAACGCTACCCACTGATCTGACGTCAGCTTTGACTTTTCACGCATATATAGTTCCAAACAGCAAAACGAAGCGGAAACACCTTGTCCAAACGATTGCCAAATTAACCATTAAGTCATCAATAACTTAATTACATTTTTATTACACGCCCGAGTATATCAGTGAAATAACGATTGTCTGCACCTTTGTACAGCTTTGTTTTGAACGACTAACGCTTAATCTCATAGAACAAGCAATTTAGTTAGGCAAAATTACCACTTTTTAGTCAAAAAACATCGAATGCGAACATAATAAAAAACACATCCAATTGATTTCATTAACTTTTTTATTTGGAATAAATGTTGCTCTAATTGCTATTAAGCGAAATGACAAGTGTTAGAAAAATCAATAATGTAAATCCCCCCGTTACTGTGGTTGGGGTTAAAAGGAGAATATAGATGTTTACTTTTTTATGTGGCTTAATAATTTTTTGTTTATGGTTAATCCCCATTGTGGCCATTGCCACATCAAACCGCACCTGCGGAGGCGAAAAAGCTGCATGGTTATTAGCTGTTATATTTATTTCCTGGTTTGCGTGGATATTTTATCTATTGTTAGCACCACTCAAATCTCCCCGCTATGGTGCTTAATTCAGCTAACTAAATCATTACCATTGGCATAACGATACACCTCGACTGGCCCTCTGCGAACAATCCACGGCAGAAGGTTGGTCGAACCAAGCTTATCCAATTTGCACTTTCAATTGTCTTTCCACAAATTACATCCATTCTAAGCTCTTACCGAGATTCCTAATACGACAATATAAAAACGGATCCAATCGAACAACCACACATTGTCGACAATATTAAGATTTAATGTTGAATTAATGTCCATATAGGTCTATATTGTCGACATTACAGATAATATGAAGAAAAATTTTTGGTCAATTTTTTATCAGAATCACCGGTTACATCAGCGGATAAAACCTTTTTCCAACTTCGCAAAGATATTGTTGAAGGAGATATCCAACCTGGTAGCAAGCTGAGTGAAACAGAATTGTCGACAAAGTATGCGGTCAGTCGAGCTGTGGTTCGTGAAGCGATTAACCGCTTGGAAACCTGCCATTTAGTTGAACGCAAAGCAAATGTTGGTGCCAGGGTTGTTTCGTTGACGCCTGAAGGGTTAATTCAGTTGTATCAAGTACGAGAGTCTCTTGAAGGAATGGCAGCCCGCTTGGCTGCTACCAATATGACTGACCAAGAAGTGAACGAGCTCGAATCTTTACTTTCTGAACACTTTCAAGAAGTAAAAGAAGGACAGTCATATTATCAAGAAGCGGGTGACGTAGACTTCCATTACCGGATTATTGTTGGCAGCAAAAATGAACATCTAATTTCAATGCTCATCAATGGCATTTATCACCTGGTTCGCATGTATCGAGTGCAATTAGGTATGGCAGGACCAAGAGTCTCTACAGCGTTTGATGAACATAAACACATTGTTCAAGCGATAGCTAATCGCGATGGAGAATTAGCTGAAATGTTAATGCGCCGACACATTTTGTATTCCAAAAATAATATTGAAAAGAAATTGCAGTAACGTAACTAACCTGAACTCGGAATAAGACGTCGTAACTCAAAATATATTATTCCCACTTCAGGTTTACAAACTTCACCGATTGTTAAACAGAGGAAATTATGACTCCAGGCAAAAAATTCAGACAAGCATTGATTGACAACAAACCACTACAAATTGTTGGCACTATCAACGCGTATTCGGCCATGATGGCAAAGCAAATTGGTCATAAGGCTATTTATTTATCTGGTGGTGGTGTGGCAAACGCTTCTTACGGCCTACCCGACCTCGGCATGACGTCTCTTAACGATGTGATCGTTGATGTGCAACGCATTACTGCAGCCTGTGACCTACCACTATTGGTAGATATTGATACCGGTTGGGGTGGCGCATTCAACATCGCCAAAACCATAAGAGATATGGAAAAAGCTGGAGCAGCAGCGGTCCATATGGAAGATCAGGTCGCACAAAAACGTTGTGGACATAGACCAAACAAAGAGATTGTTTCCATTGAAGAAATGACTGATCGGATTATAGCAGCTGTAGATGCCCGTACCGACCCTGACTTTTTCATTATGGCTCGTACAGACTCTTTTGCACAGGAAGGTTTAGAGGCAGCAATCGAACGTGCTAAAGCCTATGTTGCGGCCGGAGCTGATGGCATTTTTGCAGAAGCAATTCAAACCGAAGAGCATTACCGCGCTTTCTCAGAAGCTTTAGACGTGCCTATTTTAGCCAACATCACAGAATTTGGTAAAACTGAGTTGTGGAATAAAGAGCAACTCGCGCAGTGGGGAGCCGATATGGTGCTTTACCCGTTGAGTGCCTTTAGAGCGATGAATAAAGCAGCAGAAACCGTCTACACTTCAATACTAAAAGATGGTGACCAAAAAGCCGTTGTAGATAGCATGCAAACTCGCATGGATCTTTATGATTATCTTGGTTATCACGATTATGAGCAGAAATTAGATAGTCTTTTCTCTCAAGGTAAAAATAAATAACCCTATATTTTTCATTTATAAAACAGGACTCTATCATGGTTGACAAAAAACTAAGTGGTGCGGGCCTTCGCGGTCAAAGCGCAGGAGAAACCGCATTGTGCACGGTAGGTAAATCAGGATCTGGTTTAACTTATCGCGGTTACGATGTATCTGATTTAGCAGATAACGCCACCTTTGAAGAAGTAGCTTATTTATTGTTTAAAGGGGAACTCCCCACTGAAACTCAACTGGCAGATTATAAAGCCAGATTGCTGTTAAAGCGTGATTTGCCTGACGCCTTAAAAGCAGTGTTAAAGTTAATCCCTGCTGATACTCATCCTATGGATGTGATGCGCACCGGTTGTTCATTTTTAGGTAACTTAGAGCCTGAAGATGATTTTAGTCAACAACAAGATAGTGCGGATCGTTTGTTAGCCGCCTTCCCTGCAATAATGTGTTATTGGTATCGCTACAGTCATGACAATGTGGAAATTGAATGTACCACTAATCAAGATTCAATCGCCGGTCATTTTTTGAAGTTATTAACAGATCAAGATCCGTCTGAACTTCATCGCCGAGTGATGGACGTGTCGCTAATTTTGTATGCAGAACATGAGTTTAATGCTTCTACCTTTACGGCTCGCGTCTGTGCATCAACCTTATCAGATATGTTCTCATGTATTACCGGCGCGATTGGCACATTGCGTGGTCCATTACATGGTGGTGCCAATGAAGCAGCCATGGATATGATTCAAAAATTCAGTTCGCCTGAAGATGCCAAAGCTAAAATGGCTGAAATGTTGGCCAACAAAGAAAAAATCATGGGCTTCGGTCATGCAATATATCGTGAATCCGATCCTCGTAATGTGATCATCAAATCTTGGTCTGAAAAACTCGGTAAAGAGTTTGGCGATTCCAGCTTGTACGACATCTCAGTAGCTTGTGAAGAGTTTATGTGGGATAGCAAAAAGCTGTTCTGTAATGCCGACTTCTTCCACGCTTCGGCCTATCATTTCATGGGGATCCCAACTAAATTGTTTACCCCGATTTTTGTATGCTCTCGCTTAACAGGTTGGGCTGCACATGTGATGGAACAAAGATCAAATAACCGCATCATTAGACCAAGTGCGGATTATATCGGCGAAGAGCCACGTAAAGTGACTCCGATTAAACAACGATAGAACTTTCCTTTTCCAGGCAATCAATAAGTGGGCATTCCTAATGCCCACTCTACTCACGCAATAGCAAGGTAGAAAAATATGAATACTCAATACAGAAAACGCCTTCCTGGTTCCAAACTTGATTTTTTTGACACCCGTGAAGCTGTAGACGCAATCAAACCAGGGGCGTATGACACCCTTCCCTACACTTCCCGTGTATTAGCAGAAAATTTAGTTCGTAGATGTGAGCCTGAAAAACTTAATGCTGCACTAGAACAGATAATCGAACGTAAACAAGATCTTGATTTCCCGTGGTATCCAGCGCGAGTAGTGTGTCACGATATCTTGGGTCAAACCGCATTGGTAGATTTAGCCGGACTCCGTGACGCTATTGCGTTAAAAGGTGGCGATCCTTCTAAAGTAAACCCTGTGGTCCCAACTCAATTGATAGTTGACCACTCTTTGGCTGTGGAGCATGCAGGTTTTGAACCTGACGCCTTTGAACAAAACCGCGCCATTGAAGATCGTAGAAACGAAGACCGCTTTCACTTTATTAACTGGACCAAAACAGCCTTTAAGAATATTGATGTGATTCCGCCAGGTAACGGCATTATGCACCAAATTAATTTGGAAAAAATGTCGCCTGTTGTGCATGCCAGAGACGGCGTAGCTTTCCCTGACACACTTGTTGGAACAGATAGCCACACTCCTCACGTTGATGCCTTAGGTGTAATTGCATTAGGTGTCGGCGGACTGGAAGCCGAAAGTGTGATGTTAGGCCGTGCATCTTACATGCGTCTGCCAGATATTATTGGCGTAGAGCTTACCGGTAAACGTCAACCTGGTATCACTGCCACCGATATTGTTTTAGCGATTACCGAATTCTTGCGTAAAGAGCGTGTGGTTTCCTCATACTTAGAGTTCTTCGGCGAAGGAGCATCGGATTTAACCCTTGGCGATCGTGCGACTATCTCTAATATGACCCCAGAATTTGGCGCATCTGCAGCGATGTTTTATATCGATGACAAAACCATCGATTATCTTAAACTAACAGGTCGGGACGATGCACAAGTACAACTTGTGGAAAACTATGCCAAACAAGCGGGTTTGTGGGCAGACACATTAAAAAATGCTAAATACGAACGTGTATTAACCTTTAACTTGTCCTCAGTTGGTCGCAATATTGCGGGCCCTTCTAATCCACACCGCCGTGTATCTACTGCTGATTTAGCGGCACAAGGAATATCAGGTATTGTTGAGCACGACGGTGACTTAATGCCTGATGGCGCTGTCATCATTGCTGCAATTACAAGTTGTACCAATACCAGTAATCCTCGCAATGTTATCGCAGCAGGACTGGTTGCCAGAAATGCCAACAAACTTGGACTCACTCGCAAGCCATGGGTAAAAACCTCTTTAGCACCGGGCTCAAAAGCGGTTCAGTTGTACTTGGAAGATGCCAAGCTACTGCCTGAACTTGAGCAGTTAGGCTTTGGTATTGTTGGTTTTGCATGTACAACTTGTAACGGTATGAGTGGAGCCTTGGATCCTAAAATTCAAAAAGAACTTATCGACCGTGATTTATATTCCACAGCGGTACTTTCTGGAAATCGTAACTTCGATGGCCGTATTCATCCTTATGCAAAACAAGCGTTCCTAGCGTCTCCGCCGCTAGTGGTAGCTTATGCTATTGCCGGTACGATTCGATTTGATATCGAAAAAGATGTGCTCGGAACTGATGCTCAAGGTAATCCGATTACCTTAAAAGATATTTGGCCAAGCGATGAAGAAATCGATGCCATTGTTGCCAGCAGCGTAAAACCAGAACAATTTAAGAAAGTGTATGATCCCATGTTTGATTTGACTGTGGATTATGGCGAAGATATTGATCCGCTATACGAATGGCGTCCTAAGAGTACTTATATCCGTCGCCCTCCATATTGGGAAGGTGCCTTGGCGGCAGAGCGCACAATGAAAGGCATGCGCGCTTTGGCAGTACTTGGTGACAACATAACAACAGATCACCTTTCACCTTCTAATGCGATTTTAGCAGACAGTGCAGCCGGAGAGTATTTGTTATCAATGGATGTTCCCGAAGTTGATTTTAACTCCTATGCTACTCACAGGGGCGACCATTTAACTGCGCAAAGAGCAACGTTTGCTAACCCTAAGTTGTTAAATGAAATGGTGATCGAAAACGGTGAAGTGAAACAAGGTTCGTTAACTCGTCTTGAGCCTGAAGGTCAAACCGTGCGGATGTGGGAAGCCATTGAAACCTACATGCAACGCAAACAACCATTAATTATTATTGCCGGAGCTGACTACGGGCAAGGCTCATCTCGAGACTGGGCTGCCAAAGGGGTGCGTTTAGCTGGTGTAGAAGTCATAGTGGCTGAAGGGTTTGAGCGTATTCACCGAACCAACTTAATTGGAATGGGTGTGTTACCGCTAGAATTCGAAGCTGGCACGACTCGTAAAACACTGAATATCGATGGCAGTGAGCTTTTCGATGTGAAAGGCGAGCGTCAACCTGGTGCTTCACTAACCTTGATAATAACCCGTACTAGCGGTGAAACCATAGAAGTCCCAGTAAATTGCCGTTTAGACACAGCAGAAGAAGTGTCTATTTATGAAGCCGGTGGCGTATTGCAACGTTTCGCTCAAGACTTTTTGGAGTCAGAAGGACAAGCTCAATGAGTGGCTTTGCTCAACAAATAAAGGTTGCCGCCACCTATATGCGCGGCGGAACGAGTAAAGGCGTGTTTTTTAACCTTGCAGATCTGCCTGAGCAAGCGCAAACAGCTGGCGCTTATCGCGACGCCTTGTTGCTACGTACTATTGGTAGCCCAGATCCCTACGGCAAACAAACCGATGGAATGGGGGGCGCGACCTCTAGTACCAGCAAGACCGTGATTGTGTCAAAAAGCCAACAAGCTGATCATGATGTTGACTATTTGTTTGGCCAAGTGGCAATCGACAAAGCCTTTGTAGATTGGTCTGGAAACTGCGGTAACTTGTCTGCAGCAGTAGGACCTTTCGCGATTCACGCTGGTTTAATACCTGCCGAGAAGCTGGTTAAAAACGGGTCTGTTACGATTAAAATTTGGCAGGTTAATATCCAAAAAACCATTATCGCTCATGTACCAATGTGTGATGGTCAAGTGCAAGAACTCGGAGATTTTGAGTTAGACGGGGTTACCTTCCCTGCCGCTGAAATACCTGTTGAGTTTATTGATCCTGCCGATGGTGAAGGTGACATGTTCCCTACCGGTAAGGTGTCTGAAATATTGGATGTTCCAGGTGTGGGTAAGCTCAATGCAACACTTATCAATGCTGGAATACCTACGATATTTTTGAATGCTCAAGAGTTAGGTTATCAAGGCACTGAATTGCAAGAGGTGATCAACAGCAATAGCGATGCATTGGTTAAGTTCGAAACAATTCGTGCTCACGGCGCACTTAAAATGGGCTTGATTGATTCCCTTGAACAAGCCGCACAACGGCAACATACGCCAAAGGTCGCTTTTGTGGCTCCAGCAGCTGATTATCTGGCCTCAAGTGGGAAAACAGTGGCAAAATCGGAAATCGATTTGTCGGTTCGAGCGCTTTCCATGGGCAAACTTCACCATGCGATGATGGGCACAGCCGCAGTAGCAATTGGCACGGCCGCAGCCATTCCTGGCACCTTAGTCAATCTTGCCGCTGGCGGCGGTGAGCTTGAATCTGTATGTTTTGGTCACCCATCAGGCACATTGCGCGTAGGTGCAAAAGCGGTGCTTAATCAGGGTAAATGGCAAGTTGAAAAAGCCGTTATGAGTCGCAGTGCTAGGATCTTAATGGAAGGCTGGATTAGAGTACCTGAACCAAGCCTTTAATTTACCTTAAACTAAAATCATAACTAAAATAAAAACGGTCAACTAAGTTGGCCGTTTTTTGTTATCTGGATATTAAAAAGTTAAACGCGTCTTGTAGTTCAATGTCAATTCTGAATTAATAGCAGCTTGTCAGATTTCAGCCACCAGCTTATAAATTGATTTTAATGATTGAATTATTTTCCTACACATTGAGTTACCAGCAACTTGGCTTGCTATTTTTAGTCGCATTTTTTATCGGTATGGCAAAAGCTGGTGTGCACGGAATTTCAATGTTCGCGGTGCCAATTCTAGCACTTATTTTTGGTGGCAAAGCCTCTTCGGGATTGATGTTACCGATGTTAATTATGGCCGATCTATTCGCCGTAAAATATTATCACCGCCACGCCAACTGGAGTTTCTTGATTAAGTTATTTCCTTCTGCGGCAATAGGCGTGCTCATCGCCACGCTAATCGGTAATAGCATTGATGACCAAGTGTTTAAGCAAGTCATGGGATTCATCATAATCGCCAGCCTTGGGATTATGCTTTGGATGGAAACCATTAATAAGGAAAAAATACCTGACTACTTATGGTTTGCAATTTTAATGGGCACCCTAGGTGGTATTACAACTATGATTGGCAATCTGGCCGGTTCAGTGATGGCGCTGTATTTATTGAGTATGCGTTTACCTAAAAATGAATATATTGGCACTGCCGCATGGTTCTTTTTGATCATCAACTTATTTAAAGTTCCCTTTCACATCTGGTCGTGGGAAACCATTAGCGTTAATTCGTTTGCATTAAATTTGCTTGGTTTGCCGTTCATCGCGCTAGGAATTTATTTGGGTATTCAAATCGTCAAACGAGTACCTGACAAACAATATCGCTGGTTGGTGATTGCCGTTACAGGATTAGCTGCTGGATTTATGCTGATTTAAATAAGCTAACGCCAATTCGGTTTGTTTCTGCATATACTCATTACGTTTGTAATGTTCAGTCGCCCAGCCACTCAAAAAGCGTTCAAAATCGGCCCATGCTAGCGGGTACAAGACCCGCCATTGCTCTTCGAGTAATCCAAAATTGCAATTTACTTGATAGTGAAGCAGCGCCTTTTTAAAGTGACTAAAATAATCATTTAAAAGAGTTTCGGCATGCTTAAATAAACCATCTTGATAAAAACAACTACCTAAGAAATACGCCAAATCCTTTACCCCAACGCCACGACCAACGTACTGGAAATCCACAGCAGCCAAGTCATCTTTGTGAGCAGAGAAACAAAAATTGGCCAGTTTAGCGTCACCATGTAGTAGCGTTTGGTAGCTAGCCGAGTTAAGTTGCTGATCGAGCCCAGTCGCTGCTTCTTTTAGTCGTCCTTCTGGCATTTTTTGATATTCATCAGGGCGCGTTTTAAGATGCCAATAGGTGCCAATAGGCCAAAGTTCAGGGGTGGCATTATTTAAAAATCGAGCATGGAAGTAGGCTAACCAACGCACACCTAGTTTCACCAAATCTAGCGGTGCATCATCACATCTATAGGTAAATCCACTGGCATCCAGATCTTCCATTATTAACCAACGTATCTGTTGATTTTGACCCGAGGCAATACACTTAGGAATGCGACTATATTGATCTGTTAGCCCGCTGTAGCTGTCATAAAAAATTTGTTCGTTTTGGTATGAATCTAATTTACGAAGATGAGAAATAGAGGTGTTCCAACCTCTTGGATGTGCAGATTCAGAGTTGGGATTTACGACCTTTACCACATAATTGCGCTGCCTAGTGGGGATATTGTAGCGTGCAATTTCACCATACCCACTCCATAGAGTTTGAATAGATTCTACTTTATGCAGGTTTTGGTCTTGAAAATACCCTTTCAATATTTCCAATAGCGCACTGTGATAACTTTGATCCATACTAGATTCAACACTTTAATTTTAGAGTAGACTTTAACCCATGCTGTATCGATGGTTGCACATCAGCAATATGCGTTCTACTCTTGGCGAATAAGAATTAAGGACAAAGATATGACAACACCCTCACTATTTCCACATTTATTAACCCCGTTAGATCTTGGTTTCACCACATTAAAAAATCGAACGTTAATGGGTTCAATGCACCTTGGACTTGAGGAAGAAAAAGGCGGTTTTGAGAAACTAGCGGCATTTTACGCCAAGCGCGCTGAGGGGGGAGTTGGATTAATAGTGACAGGCGGTGTGAGTCCTAACATAGCGGGTTGGCTCGCCCCATTTGCAGGACGGATGAGCAGCCGCCGGCACGCTAAAAAACATAAAGTCGTGACCGATGCTGTGCACGCCCACGGCGGAAAAATTTGTATGCAAATATTGCATTCAGGTCGTTATGGTTACCATCCGTTGAATGTATCGGCCTCAGCAGTGAAAGCCCCTATTTCACCATTCAAACCTCGCTCACTTTCCTCAAAAGGTGTGTACAACACCATTAAGGATTACGCCAATTGTGCCAGTTACGCGCAATTAGCAGGTTATGATGGCGTTGAGATTATGGGCTCTGAAGGATACCTGATAAACCAGTTTTTCTGTGAACGCACCAATCATCGCGACGATGAATGGGGTGGAAGTCTCGAAAATAGGGCCCGTTTGGCTATCGAGACCGTAAAGCAAACTCGTCAAAAAGTGGGTGAAAACTTCATCATAATATATCGACTTTCAATGATTGATTTAGTCGAAGGCGGGGCTCCTTGGGAAGAGGTGGTGTATTTAGCCAAGGAAATTGAAAAAGCCGGAGCAACACTAATCAATACCGGAATTGGTTGGCACGAAGCGCGAATCCCCACAATTTCAACTTCAGTTCCAAGAGCGGCATTCACTTGGGTGACAAAACGCCTAAAATCCGAGGTTAGCATCCCACTTATCACCACTAACAGGATCAATACACCAGAGGTTGCAGAAGCAGTGTTAGCCGATGGTGATGCAGATATGGTGTCCATGGCCAGACCATTTTTAGCCGATCCTGACTTTGTGGCTAAAGCTATGCGCAATGAATCCGATCAAATCAATACCTGTATAGCTTGCAACCAAGCTTGTTTGGACCATGCCTTTGCACAAAAAAGAGCTAGCTGCTTAGTTAATCCCCAAGCCTGCTATGAGACAGAACTGATTTTTAAAACCGTGGCAGAACCTAAAAAACTTGCAGTTATTGGAGCAGGACCTGCCGGCCTAGCCTTTGCCACTTATGCCGCAGAGCGCGGTCATCAGGTGCATTTATTTGAAAAATCCGCACAGATTGGCGGTCAATTCAATTACGCTAAACAAATTCCTGGTAAAGAAGAGTTTTACGAAACACTGCGCTATTACGCACGAAAAATTGAAGTTTTAGGGGTGAAATTGCACCTCAATACAACGGCTAATGCAGTGATGTTAAAGGAGCAAGGCTTTAATGAAATAATCATGGCTACTGGCATCAAACCCCGTCAGCTAGACATTCCCGGTATCGATCATCCTAGTGTCATGAGTTATTTAGATGTGCTGCGAGATCACAAATCGGTAGGCAAACGAGTGGCTATTGTTGGTGCTGGAGGTATTGGTTTTGATGTAGCTGAATACTTAGTAGAACACGAACATCTAACCACTGATTTGGATAAATGGCTGACTCACTGGGGAATTGATAAAAGTTATGCGAATCCGGGCGCGTTAATGCCGCCCCAGATCACGCCAACAGATAAGGAGGTTTATTTACTGCAACGTAAGGAATCAAAAGTTGGTGCGAATTTAGGTAAAACAACCGGATGGATCCACCGCACTTCCCTTGCCCATCACAACGTCAATATGATCAATTCAGTGAGCTATGAAAAAATTGACGACCAAGGGTTTCATATCAAGATTGGCGACAAACCTAAACTTTTGGCAGTCGACAACATTATAATTTGTGCTGGTCAGTTGCCATTCCGTGATTTAGAAGAAAGTTTGTTAGCAGCAGGAATGACAGTCCATGTGATTGGTGGTGCAGATGTTGCGGCAGAGCTCGATGCCAAACGTGCAATTAGACAAGGAGCAGAGCTAGCCGCTGCTATATAAATTCAGCATTTTCCCATGGGCAAAAGCCCATGCTACACACAGGCAATTGAATTGCTAACCTTGTAGGTGGGTGCTTTAGCCCCGCGCTATTGATATCCATGGGCTAAAGCCCATGCTACAAACAGGTAATTGAATTTCTAACCTTGTAGGTGGGCGCTTTAGCCCCGCGCTCTATTGATATCTAGGCCGTGCAACGGGAGCAAGAGCAGGCTCAATAAACTCCAGCGGCCTTGAATAACTGTAAATGCACTTTGACTAAGGCATCGATATCTCGCTGATATCCGCCGCCAATGACAGCGGCAACGGGAAGCCCTTTTTGTTCACACAGGTCGAAAACTAACTTATCTCGGGTATACACACCTTGGGTGCTGATACACAAATGCCCTAAATCATCGTTTTCATGCACATCCACCCCAGCGTCATAAATCACGGCATCAGGTTGGAAACTGTTAAGCGCAAGATTTAAAGCACAGTCGACAGTGTCTAAGTACTCAGCATCTGTTGTTCCTTTAGGCAATGGAAAATCGTAATCCGAAACTTGTTTTCGATGGGGAAAGTTCTTTTCGCCATGAATAGAGACAGTTTTAACATTGGCATTTCGTTCCGCCAATTTTGCCGTGCCATCGCCTTGGTGCACATCACAATCAAATATCAAAACCCGATCTACATCTGGATGTTGCAGCATATTTAGTGCACTTAGATACAAATCATTGACCATGCAGAAACCTGAGCCAAAATTGGCGAACGCGTGATGATAACCACCTGTTAGGTTTATTGCCTTGCCTGCGTCTAACGCAAGTTGACTGGTTAAGATAGTGCCGCCAACGGCGGTCAGAGTGCGTTTAATCAATTGTTCTGACCAAGGAAACCCAATTCGCCGCATTGCTTTAGCATCAAGGGTGCCGGTAGTTAGTTGCTGCACATATAAGGGGTTTAAAACCGATTTTAAACTTTCAACATTGACAGCTTGAGGTTGATGAAAGCAAGATTCAGATACACCAACTTGACGTAACGCTGTATAAATTTCCTGATACTTTTGAATCGGAAATCGGTGTCTAACCGGTAAATCTAGAATTGAATAAATAGGGTGGAATACCAGTGGGATCATAGACGTCCAATATATAAAGTTAACCTAAGCGCAGTTTGAATTTTACTGCTCAGTCTGCTTATTCACCATCACTCGATATACAATGAATAGAATAATGGCAGCAACAATTGATGTGGCGGCCAAGCCAGATGGCTCTTTCATCATCTGTAGCGCGCCCTCTCCAAAAAATACCGCACTTAAACCTAAAGGCATAATACCTACTGTAGAACCAAATGCGTACTTCCAGATATTGATATCTAAAGAGCCCCCAATGATACTTGTGACAGTAAACGGAGGAGTGGGTGCTAACCTTAGTGCAAGAACAGCCCAAGCACCTTTATCATCCATTTTATTTTTAACTTTGTCTAAACTATTACTGATTTTTTCGCCAAACACTTCCACACCGATAAATTTACCGACGCCATAGCCGCTCAAACTTGCCAATAAAAAACCCGGTATGCAAATCAATAAACTTATCCAAATATTAAAAACCAAACCAACCGCAAACGCCATTAGTGGGATTGGAATGAGTAAACTTCCACCAATAAAAAAGATCCCCAGAAAAATCAACGCAGTCGCGAAGTTTTGCGGCACACTACTGGTTAAATCAGTGATCTTGTCGATACTCAAATAGTCCCCTAAAGGTGTCAAAAAGTATGCTGCTGTAAGCGCGGCTAAAATAAAAACAACCGACGCTAATTTAATCCCATTACTTTTTTTCATCTTAGCAATCCTCTTTGTTGTTTGTATCTCTGGCCTGTTCAACTAGCCATTGGAAAATGCTTCTGTGCGCTTTCATATAAAACAAGTATTCCGGATGCCACTGCACCCCAAGCACCTTGTCACTATCTTTGCTTTCGATAACCTGATTAATGCCGGCTTTTTCTTTTGCTGTCACTTCCAAGCTATCCGCAGGCTCGGCAATCGCTTGAGAATGGATAGCGTTCACTTTGAGGGGATCATCGCCAGCAATGTCACTGATAAGGGAATTGTCTTTAGTATAAATAACTTTTTTGCGAGGAAATGGGCTTCGTATGCGCATTTTCTTCTGCAACAACGGCAGTGTTGATTGATACATGCTGCCACCTAGCTCTGCATTGAGCAGTTGGTGTCCCCTGCAAATTCCTAAGATAGGTTTGTCTTGCAGCATCGCATAATCAATAAACTCTTGCTCCATTGCATCGCGCTCTTTGTCGTACTTTGTTGCTGAGAAGCGGCTTAACCACTCCATCGGATACATCAAAGCTTCTTTTATTCTTAACCATCCTGAACGTTTGACTTTAGGAACTTGTTGAGCAACATAATTATCCGGGTGAATGTCTGATCCACCACCGATGATGATGCCGTCATAATCAATTTTTCCGCTGAATGTTGCCGGTGTAACTCGAACCGGTAAACCTCCCGCTAGACGTACGTTCAAAGCAGTGAATAGCCACGCAGTTAAACCAGAACTATTTGGCCCCGTTATCGCAATCGAAGGTTTGTTATCAGAAGCCATAAGTCCGTCCCCGGCTAAAAAAAGCAATTCGATAGGTTGTCAAACTAGGTATCAGGATTTTCAAAGTCATTTATTCCAATTTAAGTAGCACTTATTGAGAGTTAATCAGCAAAGACTGAACCACTTTCGCCTCCTCTGTTAAAGGCAAGCTAACCTCAGTAAAATCATGTAGTTAAAAAATAAACCCATTAAAAATATTGAACTGATTATTGATTTCCTTTGTTTGCAACGTGAATTAATTTCAAACGTAAATGTATTTTTTCTATGAATTGTAATGCTGCGCTATTGCGGAGTTTCTGGATGATTATTTAGGCTGTTCAACGATTAATGATTTAATTTAGATGGATTTATGGTTTTAATAGCAAGGTACGATCTAGGTGGCCTTTGGCCGCACACTTTAAATAACAAGAGGTTGACATGACCCTTTCTAGACTAGTTTTCTGTTTATTTTTATCAAGCCTAACTTCTGCATACGCCCATGGGAATGTGGAATATCAAGATCAACAAAAATTACATGACATTGCGGGACAAATATCCGCGCAAAATATCGAAAATGATATACGCACTTTGGTAAATTTTGGAACTCGCCATACGCTATCACAGACCCAATCAGATACTCGCGGAATCGGTGCAGCGAGGCGTTGGATAAAAGCTGAATTTGACAAAATTTCATCCCAATGCGGTGGCTGCTTGGAAGTTTATTTTCAGTCAAAAACCATAAGTGGCGAAAAACGCATTCCGAATGCCACAGAGGTAGTGAGTGTTATTGCCATTCAGCGCGGTCAAACAGATCCCGATAGGTACGTAATAATGTCTGGTGATATTGATTCAAGAGTCTCAGATGTGATGGATTTTACATCAGACTCCCCTGGTGCAAATGATAATGCGTCAGGCATTGCCGGAACCTTGGAAGCTGCTCGGGTATTATCCCAATACAAATTTAATGGCTCTATCGTTTATGCTGCGCTTGCAGGAGAAGAACAAGGGCTGTTTGGCGGTAAAATTCTAGCTGAGCATGCACAACAAAATGGTTGGCGAATAAAAGCAGTATTGAACAATGACATGATTGGCAATATTGCAGGAATCAATGGTGTCATTAACAACACCACAGCGCGAATTTTTGCAGAGGGCACGCGACAAACCGAAACCCCAAAAGAAGCAAGAACACGACGCTTCACTGGTGGCGAAGTCGACTCACCAAGCCGTAACTTAGCCCGATACATCGACTGGATGGCTGACCGTTACATTCCTAACTTAGATACTATGGTTATCTACCGCTTAGACAGATTTGCCCGCGGTGGACACCACCGTCCATTTAATGATTTAGGCTACCCTGGCGTGCGTATTATGGAAACGAATGAAAACTACCATCGCCAACACCAAGACCTACGTAGCCAAGATGGTATCAAGTATGGCGATACCATTGACGGAGTTAATTTTGCTTATGCCGCCAAATTAACCGCTTTAAATGCCGTTTCATTAGCAGGTATGGCGTGGGCGCCCACACCACCTGCCAAAGTCAATATAAAGGGCGCGGTGCAACCTAGTACTACCCTAAGTTGGCAGATTGCTTCAGCTGAACAGGCGCCCGATCTAGCGGGCTATAAGATTTATTGGCGATACACTGACGCACCTCAGTGGCAATTTAGTCGATATGTTGGCAAGGTGTCGGAATTCACATTGGCAAATGTGGTCATTGATAACTATTTTTTTGGGGTCAGTAGCGTAAATAAACAAGGCTTTGAAAGCCCTATCGTCTTCCCAGGTGCTGCTGGCGCATTTGGAGAGTAATTCGGCTAGCTAAGAAATTCTGCGTTAATCCAGGGGGCAAGTATTATCGCTCGCCCCCAAATCACATAAAAATGTGTCATCCATTTGTTGCTTCCAGAACAAAAACTCGGATTCATCCACATCAAATGCCCACACCTTCTGAATATGATAAAAACTTTCTTGGCCCTGCATCATTAAATGAATCATACGGGCAATCATCTTGCCGTTTACTTGGCAACGAGTCTGCCAATATTTGACTGAAACATCTTGGGTTTTAGGATGCGGCATGTCAATCGATTGAAACTCTTGGCAGTGCATTTTACCCGGCGCATCCAGCTCAATGCGTTTTTGCACTAAGTCTTCTTGTTGTTGATAATAAATGCTTACAGCAAAGGTATCCGCCCAACGCTGACCTTTTTTTTGCCACATATTAGAGCGATAAGTATGATCTTCCTTTTGAAATAATTGCCATGATTTAAGTAATTGAATAGAAGGTATGACTAGGTTTTCACCTTGGTATGGGGTGTTTTGACTGGCACACCCTGACAACCAAGAAACCAACAAAACACAACTCATAATGCGCATAGCTAAGCCCCCAGAAGAAGAAACATTTTCACTATATATCAACACGTCTATCAGTGTTCAAATTTGTATACTTGTTCAATTTCATTTGGCCACAACAATTGACATACAGTTAAAAAATCTGCATCGCAGCGACTGGAATAAAGCAGGGTTTTTGCATTTTGTTGATTACTATTTTTTACTCCACTGCGTTCTAAAACGGCCAAGGTTTGTCGAGCAATCGCATCGCTGGTGTTGATTAATTGAATTTTGTCACCTGCGATACGACTAATTTGCCGACTTAAAAAACCGTAATGAGTACAGCCTAAAACAATTTGATCGGCTCCCTCATTGATTAGCGGCAATAGGTATTGCTTAATTAATTCGTGAGTAGCGACGGTATCAAACTCTGCCGCTTCAATTTTTTCCACTAAACCATGACATGCTTGCGATAACACCTGGTTGTGGCTTTTCAAACGCGCAACTAATTGCTGATATTGCTGACTTTTGATGGTGTTGTGGGTGGCTAAAACGCCAATTGTGCCGGACTGACTTGCATTCAGCGCAGGTTTTATTCCAGGTTCTACACCTACAAATTCAATGGGATAAAGTGCTCTTAATTTGGATATGCAGGTAAGAGTTGCGGTGTTACAAGCAACCACAATGAGTTTCACTTGTTGCGCCATTAAAAACTCAACTATGGCTTGGCAACGCTGCAATACAAAGTGTTCAGCTTTGCCACCATAGGGAGCATTGGCACTATCAGCTACATAAATAATGTTTTCATGGGGCAATATTTTACGGATAGCTGCTGCGATGGATAATCCACCGACACCTGAGTCAAAAACGCCAATCGCAGCATTGCTTGCAATACTAAGCAAAAGTAACCCTCTCGATACAAAGACGAACCTATAGGTCGTCTAAAAAGTCTTCGAAGTTTTCGCTTTCAACTTCTGGGTCGGTGTTCAAATCAGATTGCGGCACTTTTCCGTCTGTTACCCGAAACTCCAAGTTTTGGAAGTAAGCGTTTTTCACGAATGCGTACGGGTCTAATGATTGATCTAACTGCCCTTCTTGCTCCATCAATTGAGCGCGAGCTTCAAGTACTTTAATGCCGGTTCGCACTGCCGCTACATAAAAGGATAAATCTTGCAGCGGAAAGTAGGATGAATCGACAAAGTCACCAGTTAACGAGCGAAGATCAGTTGGACCATAAGCCGGTAACATTAAATAAGTCCCAGTACCAACACCATACTTACCTAACACTTCACCAAACTCTTCTTCTTGCCTGTCTAAGCCAATTTCTTTAGCTACATCAAACAGACCCAAAACACCCACAGTTGAGTTCAGTACAAAGCGTCCTAAACTGGTTAAACTTCCACCGACTTTTCCTTGCAGTAAGTTATTCACTGAATTAGACGGTTCTTCTAGATTCAGAGCAGCGTTGTGCAGTCCTCGCCGAGCTGGCTGAGGCATATAGTCTACGTATACAACAGCTGTCGGTCGCAAAATATAAGCATCAAGCACATCATAGTTGAAGTCCCACATGGCGCGGTTGAACCCTTCGAATGAGTCTCGGGGATCATTGTATTCAACACTTTGTGCTTGTTCATTTGCTGCTTGCTTTGATGCACATCCACCTAGCAACAATGTTGCTAATAACAGCAAACAAAATTTTTGATTCATTACATCAATTCCTTATCGATCACTATCGATTGTGTCATTTGCTCACCGGCTTGAAGTGGTATGGTTACTTCTCCTTGTAACTCACCTTTAGCCTGTGCAACATTTTCATCTAACGAAATTCGCGCCACTAAGCGTGCGCTTTCAAGTTGCGACAACTTAAAACTTGGCATCATTGCATTGGCGTCAGATAACTCGACCTGTATTGGCAAAGCCGACAATCTATTTTTAACCACCGCAGCGGGCATTCTAACCGAGCCATTAGCATCTTGTGCAAATACAAAGATGAACGCATTTTCTGGTATTTTGGCAACAAGTTCGTCGGCGATAGACACCGTAATTAAAACTGACGTTGCGGCCCCTGTTGTATCTACTTGCGTTTCGGCTAACTCATCCATGGACTGTGCGCTTAATTGAGCGATGCGTCTATCAACTTCAGCGGTCATGGGATCATCAGCAGGCAGAATCAATTTCAATTGTTGCCAACTTTCTAACGCTTGCTGAGTATCACCTAATTGGCTCGATGCCACAGCTAGCATGCCTATCGCATTCATATCTTGCGGATTATTAATCACCATTGCTTTTAATAACCCTTGGGCTTTGCGAATATAATTCTCATCGCCTGTCATTACTAGTGTTTGAGTGTAACTAGATAATACACCGCTGTGTTGCGGTGCCAGTAAATAGGCCTTTTCAAAGGCCTGTAACGCTGATTCTGTACGATTTAGAGATGCGTGTAGCCTACCTAATAATAACCAACCAATATAGTCATCTGGCGCACTCACCAGCTTACTGCGCATGGCCAAACTAAAATCATTCAAATCGTCAACGGTCACATTAGGATCAGCTTCAATAACAATTCGCTTGGCTAACTCAGATGACTGTTGTTTCACGTCTTGCCAATGTTGTAAATCGCCAACCTCATTGCTTTTATAATACAAAGTTCCACACAAGATTACGCTAATAACAATGCCGATAAACAAGGGCCAAGAGCCCTCTTGCTTAGCGTCTGAGTCTGACACGGTTTCATCGACTAGCGCTAACTTTAATTCTTTCACAGCGATATCTTTGTCATCAGTAGATATTAATCCTTCATCTACTTCACGATTAAGTTCTTGCATCCGCTGTTTAATAATTTGCGTGTTAGTTAGCACATCTTGCTGATGTCTATTGCGTTTCAATAACCAAGGAACGATTAAAATCCCTACTGCTATGGCCGACAACATGGCAATACCCAGCCAGTAACTATTCATCTTCTTTCTCCAATAACGAATCAGCTTTGGCTAGCACATCTTCATCAAAATCATTAACTTGTTTTTTGCGTTGAGTAAATACAAACCACGCAGCACCTATTACAAAAATAACGGGCAACACCCATAGCCAAATAGTTAATGGAGTGACAGGTGGTTGGTAAGACACAAAATCGCCGTAGCGCGACTTCATAAAATCAACAATTTCGTCTCTACTTTTACCTTGATTAAGCAACTCATACACTTTTCGGCGTAAATCATGGGCAATCATGGCATCAGAATCCGCAATATTTTGATTCTGACATTGCGGACAACGGAGTTCTTGGGTCAAATCCAAAAACATTTTTTGTTTTACCGGATCATCAAATATGTAGGCTTCTTCCAGCGCCCAAAGTGGGCTGGTAAACAACACAAATAACAGGATTAATTTTTTCATTGGGCTATTAACTCATTGTATAGAGGTGCAATTTTATTTCGCCAAACCCGAGTATTGATGTCACCAATATGATGCATTCTAATTACACCTTGCTTATCAATAAGGAAAGTCTCGGGTGCACCGGTTACGCCTAAATCCAAGGAATAATCTCGTTTTACATCGAACACATTAAACTCATAAGGGTTGCCCAATTGCGCCAATTTAGCAGCCACTTCTTTTTGAATGGTAGGAATACTTTTAATCCCAAAATCTGGGTCGGTATCTTGGTCGTAGTACAAACCTATAATACGCACCCCCTGTTGACTTAATTCAGTTAAATAAGGGAGTTCAACAGCACAGGTTACGCACCAAACACCCCACACGTTCATCAAAGTCACTTGGCCTTCAAATATGCTAGGGTCGTATATCACATCCGGATTCATTAAATCAGGTAATGAAAAATTCGGTGCCGGTTTGTTTAAAACCGTGGAATCCAGTTGTCGAGGATCGCTGTACAGGCCTTTGAATAAAAAAACCGATAACAGCACAAACATGGTAACTGGAATTAAAAATAGTGATGCCTTTTTCATGCTTGTCCTTGTGTTTTGGTCGCGAGCACTTCAGGGGTATCAATTTTGGTTTTTTTAGCTGCCAAACGTCCCTTAACTTTGGCAACTTTAGCCATCCGATAGCGTTTATCTGAAATAGATAAAATGCCACCGAATCCCATAATCAATGAACCGGCCCATATCCAATTCACGAAGGGTTTTATGTAAATTCTCACCGCCCAGGCACCATCATTTAACTGTTCACCTAAGGCGACAAATAAATCCCTGGAAATACCGCTGTCAATTCCTGCTTCGGTCATGCTTGTTCGCTGTACAGGATAAAAGCGTTTTTCAGCTTCTAAGTGAGTGATTTTTTGGGTTAAGCTAGTATCCGTATAAACATCCACTATACCCACATGACCTACATAATTGGGGCCCTTTAAATCCCGAACACCGGTAAATTTGAAAACGTATCCACTAATTTCAATCACATCACCAGTGTGCATGCGCACATCTCTTTCTTGCTCGTAATTACTGACTAAAGTAATACCGATTAACGTCACAGCAAAACCTAGGTGTCCCATTACCATTCCCCAATGACTTGGAGTTAAACGGCGTAAGCGTTGCCAAGTTGTTGCAGATTGAGTTTTGTCGTTTTCCGATGAAACTCTCTGCATTATTTCTTGCACTGTGGAAACCAAAATCCAAACACTTAGAATTGAGCCTAAAGTGGCCATGTATGTCATTTGGTTATAACTAGCTTGAATCAAGAGCGCGCCACACACACTAATTAAAAAACCAATTATTAGCTGTTTTTGAATCGCTTTGGGTGACTGCTTTTTCCATCGAGACAACGGCCCCATCGCTAACAGCAAAACAAAAGGTACAATCAAGTAAGTGAACATTTGGTTAAAGAATGGCGCACCAATTGAGATAGATCCTAAGCCAATCTCTTTATGCACTAAAGGTAATAATGTCCCCATTAACACCACAATTGTGGCCGCAGTTAATAACAAATTATTGCCCATTAACATCACTTCACGGGAAAACCACTCGTATCGACCAACGCTTTTTAAATGAGGAGCTCTAATGGCGTACAATATTAATGAACCACCCACGACCACACCCAGAATAGCAAGGATGAACAAACCTCGAGTGGGATCACTAGCGAACGAATGCACAGACACCAGCACGCCAGAACGGACTAAGAATGTGCCTAACAAACTAAGAGAAAAAGCTGAAATAGCTAACAATACAGTCCAAGACTTAAAGATCTTACGCTTTTCAGTTACCGCTAAACTATGCACTAAAGCTGTGCCCACTAACCAAGGCATAAAAGAAGCATTTTCTACTGGATCCCAGAACCACCAGCCACCCCAGCCTAATTCGTAATATGCCCACCACGAACCCAATGCAATACCTACTGTCAGAAAACACCAAGCAGCTAATGTCCAAGGGCGAGACCAGCGGGCCCAAGTAGAATCTAGCTGGCCAGATATGAGCGCTGATATAGCGAAAGCAAAAGCAACCGAAAATCCTACATAACCCATGTACAACATAGGAGGATGGATAATCATTCCAAAATCTTGAAGAAGAGGGTTAAGATCCCGTCCATCTACAGGGTAAAAAGGTAAAAGACTTTCAAATGGATTAGAAGCGGTCAAAATAAACAAGTAAAACCCGACCGCAACCATTCCCAATATAGATAACACTCGCGCCACCATCGCCTGTGGAATACTGTTACTCAGCACAGCGACAGCGACAGTCCACACTGAGAAAATCAACACCCAAAGTAAGAATGAACCTTCATGTCCACCCCAAACTGCGGTTAGTTTGTAATACCAAGGCAGTAAGCTGTTGGAATGATTCGCCACATAAGCAATACTAAAATCATCGGTATAAAACGCATTCATTAATGCCGCAAAAGCGATGGCGGTGAAAACAAACATACCAATAGCCAATGGCTTTGCTAACGCCATGTATTGGCTTTGGTTTTTGTACGCTCCCCACATGGGGTAAATCGACAATAGCATTGACATGAGTAAGGCCAATACCAAGGAAAAATGTCCTAATTCTGCAAACATGTTTAATTAATCCTAATATCCAGATCCAGCTTTCTGATCTGTTTGTAAATTGTCGGGTTTTACATGCTTGATGCCTTTCATTTTTTCAGCCAATTCGGGCGGCATATATTCTTCATCATGTTTAGCTAAAACTTCATCGGCAACGATGAGGTTATTTTCAGTTAGTCTGCCCGTTGCCACTATGCCCTGACCTTCACGAAAAAGATCAGGTAAAATGCCGGCATAACGCACGGTTACTATGGGACCGGTATCGGCTAAATCAAAACTCACGGCCAAACTTTCCTGATCCCGTTTAACGCTCCCCGGAACCACCATTCCGCCAATACGCAGACGTTGACCAATAGTTGGCGTGACACCTTCTTTACCGTCGATGATTTCAGAGGGTGTGTAAAAGTGGTCAATATTTTCACTTAATGCGCTAAGCATCATCCATACTGCAGCGGCTACTAAGAGCACAACGGCTAATATTCCAAACAAACGTTTTTGACGTCTTGGATTCACGATAATTCACCTTTCTTTTCAGATGTTGACTGTGCTTCTTCACGTGCTGAATCAGCTGCTTTTTTCTGTTTAATTCGTTTTTTACGGGCAATTTGTGCGTTAACCGCTTTGATGAGTTGTTTTTTAGCCCAAATACTTTCGTAGACAACCAAAAAAACAGCCAAAAACGACACACCAAATGCCAACCAGACATAAAAACCATATCCGCCCATTTGCCAAAAAGCTTGCCAAGAATCGAATTGAAAATTCATGATTTGCCCTCTTTCAATAAGGTTTTAACAGCCCAAGGACGGTGTATTTCGCGACGCAACAATTCGTTTTGCAAACGCTTTAAGGTGATTGCACCAATTAATAAGACTGCTGCCAACAAATTAACCATTAACGGCCAAAACATTTCTGGCGCAATAGATGGCTTATCAAATTTGCTGATGGTTGCACCTTGATGCAAAGTATTCCACCACTCAACCGAGTAGTGAATAATGGGTAAATTAATCACACCGACAAGGGACATAACCCCGGCTGCTTTTCCTGCCTGTACTTTATCGTCGAAGGATTTGTATAACGAAATTACCCCAAGGTATAAAAATAACAACACCAGTTCAGACGTTAATCTGGCATCCCATACCCACCAAGTGCCCCACATAGGTTTACCCCATGCTGCCCCGGTAAATAACGCAATAAAGGTCATCATCGCCCCAACTGGTGCAATCGCAATCATCGCCATATAGGCTGTGCGGATTTGCCAAACTAAACCAATAAGCGCGGCAACTGCCATCGCTGCATAGGCACTCATCGATGTGATGGCACTAGGGACATGAATATAAATGATGCGAAAAGAATCACCCTGTTGGTAATCAGCTGGAGCAAACATCAACCCCAAAATCAGGCCAACGACGAGGGTAATTGCCGCACTGATTGAAAACCAAGGCAATAAGGTTTGACAGAGTTTGTAAGTAGACTCTGATTTAGCGTAGGGATGTAACCACTTCCACATTAGCTTTGACTCACTTTTAATGCATAGGCAATGGCCATAGGAGCCAATGCAAGAGCTAGTAATAACATTGCTCCAATTAAGCCTAAATGGGCTGAATAGGATATCTGCAACGATGCTGCATCTACCGCCGCGGTTGCAAATATCAATAAAGGTACAAAAACGGGTAACAATAACAGGGCGAGCAACACACCGCCTTTTTGAAGTCCAACGGTTAAGCCAACCGCTACAGCTCCAACTAAACTCAGCAACGGAGTCCCCACTAATAAGGTCGCTAGCAATGCCCAGTACATATCTAAACTAAGGTTTAAAAAAACCCCTAACAATGGAGACAATAAAATCAAAGGAACAATGCTGGCTAACCAATGCACCGCCACTTTCACCACGCAGACAAGGGGCATAGATGCGCCACTCAACATTATCTGCTCAAGGGTTCCATCCTGAAAATCGTCTCGAAATAACCTTTCCATACCTAACAATGAAGACAAAATTGCAGCTACCCAGATAACCCCTGGGCCAATTTTTTGTAAAATTTCAGGGCCAGGACCCACACCTAATGGAAATAAACTGATCACCAATACAAAAAACATCATGGGCTGCAGCAGCTCTGCCCGCTGACGAAACGCCAACGCTAAATCACGTTTAAATACCGCCAATAAAATAGACGTCATATGCGATATTCCAACAGCAACTCGGATGTGGGGTAATCCACCTCTAAGGTTTGGTGAGAGGTAATAATAATCGCCCCACCTACACTCAAATGTTGAATCATTTTGTCTCGCAACAAGGCAATCCCTTGGACATCTAAAGCTGTGAAGGGTTCATCTAAAATCCATAGTTTAGCGTCGGTTTTCAACCACAAACGCGCCAAAGCAACACGACGTTGCTGACCAGCAGAAAGCTGACTTACTGGCACATCTTCTAAGCCAACCAACCCTAAACTAGCTAACAATTCGAATAATTCTGACTCAGTGCAGTTAACTTGATTTAATTGACACCAAAATCGTAAATTTTCAATTCCGTTAAGATTGAGACTTAAGCCTAGTTTGTGTCCAAAATAGACTAAATCTTGAAAATAACTTTCACTGACATGCTGAATATCTTGATGCTTATACTCTATTGACCCTTCAGAAGGATCGGCTAAACCAACCAAAATTCTCAACAAACTGGTTTTTCCAGCGCCATTTTGGCCACGCACATAAAGTAATTCGGAAGGTTCGATTGAAAATTCAATGTTCTCAAACAAAGTTCGATCTTGCTTCACACATCCCAAATTTTGCCCACGTAACAATGCCAAGTTGAGTCATTCTCCAGTTAGGCTATATACAACAACGACTTAACTAATTAGCAAATCAAAGTCGTTTTAATTTACTGAAAAGCTACAAGCCGAAAAATCGGCGCAAATGATACCATAGCAAAAAGCCAAATCCAGCTATTAGATTCTATATCTACAACAGGTTATGCTTAGTCATTGTTAAATCTACTGACGCTTTGCCGATAACCTGTTTATGTCAGATATATCACTAAACGCTCAACAACTTGTGCAGGCTGCCGCTCAGCTTTCGAAGTTGTCATCAAACTCGCCAGTAGCAAAGCAGGCTGCGCAGGTTATTATTCAATTTTTAGCTAATAATCAAATTGCTTTAACGCTACCCAAACAGCAACAAACAGTGACCTTGCCACGACCGAATAACTTGCCACAGTCGTTAAACGCGACACAAGTGCAAGCGCAATTACAGAATCATACCAGTTCGTCGGGTAATCAAAATACTACTTCAGCACTATTGTTATACAGTCCGTCAACCAAAACAGACGTTCAATCGGTAATTGCCAGCCTCAATCAAAAACAACTCGCAACCATTTTAAATGCCATTAGCAGCAAGGCTTCACCAGCAGCACAAACTAACAATGTCGCTGTGGATGCAAAAGTGATTAGTAGCAATGGCAACACAGCCAATTTAGCAACCTCGATTAATGCTAAATCACAAATAATCAGTGTGAATTTACCGGCGTCAGCAAAAGTGTTGCCAAGCAATCAAAATGTCCAATTGCAGATAACCCCAAAGGGTAACCAATGGCAGGTTAGGCTGATAGTAGACAGCCCAAACATCTCCCAGAGTGTTGCAAAAACGGATGGGAATAACCTGAATCCTGCCGCACCCAAAGAGGCTATTCAATCGGGAAAGTCAGAACAGATAAACCAACAAGTAACGGCTGACAAATATTCCCAAAACATCCAATTACAGAAACGTCCCGAGCAAATTCAACACAGCAACCAAAGCAATATTGCGCAAAAAGTAATTATGCTTAATTTGACTAAGCCAGATATCGTTAAATTGTTACAATCTGATTCTGCGCGGCTAAATAATCCATCTCACAACATTTCATTAGCGGTTCCTCGTCAAATATTGATCGACACACTGACCCAACAGCCACAATTACGTTTAGACAATGCAATCCCTAAACTTTTAAATGTTGATGTTAGTGTGAAAAATGTCAGTATCGATTTACTCGCAGCTGGTAAAGGAGAAATTAAAGGTCCGGTTAAAACTCCTCTTGCGCAGCTGCCGCTCACTGAAGCCCAAGTGCAACAAGTTAAAAATGCACTGTTTTTGCCAAGTGATGCAAAACAAGGAACTGCGCAATCCACTGAAACGTCGATTATGCGTCCAGATGGGGGAACCAATAAACCCGAATTAAATCTCAAGGTTCAAGCCGACGGCCAGTCTCCTAGTGCCGATAAACGCGCCGCTGAAGCCAACTTAAATCAGCTAACTCCCAAAGAAGCTGCGGCTAAGGCAATCCAATCAGATAACACGACGATTGAAAAAAACCTGCAAACCTTAACCCAAAAGTTAGACTCGATACCTGCAGCTCAAAAACAACAAGTACTTGAACAAATAAGCGATTTAATGCGACGGGTTTTACCCCAAGCTGCCAGTCCAAGCGAAACCTTACAGAATATAGAAATGGCACTGCGCGATCCCATTTTAGCCAAATCGCCAGAAACTAAAGCGCTTGCCGAAGCGATATTGAAACAGCTGCAACAAGGCACACCGCAAGGCAAAGAGGCTGACGCTGAAAACATCAAACAACTCATCACTCAAGCGCCCCTTAATTTGTCACCCATTCAACTCACTCAAGCCATTTCCTCACAAGGAATTGTTGCAGGTCTGATGACGATGTTACAAATTAGCTTAGCTTCTAGATTGAATAGAAACCAACCGCAAAACAGTGAAAAAATCGCGCAGATAGTGAGTAGCATCATATCGAGTTCCGGCAAAGCAGCGGCTCCGCAAACCCAGCGCAGCCTGAATGATCTGAACCAAATGGAACAGAAGCATCAGTTACTTAAACAGTTAGGGCGTATGTTTGCGCAACACCAATCGAGTAAATTAAGTAACGCCGAACAAGCCTTGCAAGGACAAGAAACATTTTATTATGTTTTACCCAGCGGTGTAGGCGAACAGAAAAAAGACATCGAGTTATTAATAAAACGCGAACCAGAAAAACACGCTAGCGCTGAAAAACAACACAACAAGTCAGCGATTTGGCATTTAACGATGAAAATGGACATTGGCGAAATCGGCCAGATACTCACCAAAGCCAAATTACAACAAGATGAATTGGAGCTAGATTTATACACATCCAACGAAGCTGTAAAAGAACTGGTTTATAACTATCTTCCGTTGTTCAAAAAACGATTGAAAAGCTTAGGTATTGAAGTGGCAAAAGCGCAATGCCAGCTAGGTAAAATACCCGAGCATTTGCACACTCGTCCTTATCAAATTTTTCAAACTCAGGCTTAATAAGTAACGATTATGACCGACCCAAAAAAATCAAAAAAGACCAAGAGCGCTGTAGGTATTCAATACCAAGAAGGAGAGAAACAAGCGCCCAAAATTATTGCCAAGGGTTTTGGTGACTTAGCAGAAGAAATAGTCTCCCTAGCCAAACAAAGTGGTGTGTTAGTGCATGAAGATCCCTATCTCAGTGATTTTCTCGCCAGAATGGATTTAGGCCAGGAAATCCCCGAACAATTGTACCATGTGATTGCAGAACTCATCGCCTTTTCATACGTTTTGCAAGGCAAGTTTCCTGAAAGCTGGGCGGCAAGTCACCACAAATTATCGACCAAAGCCTAATGGCTTACTTATTGTTTACCAATGACTTGCGTATTGTTTTCTACACCTAGTTGTTTTTAAAAAGATTTGTTGTACCAAGCTGACAGGTTAATCTGGTTGCAATATGTTGAATGGGAATAATTTAATGACGCTGCACGTATTTAAAAAAGTGTCCAGAACCTGCATTGCGCTTGGCACACTGCTGATGACTAACAATGTGTATGCGATTGGCGAACAAGTACTGGCGCAATCCGCAGATAACATTGAATACGGATTAATTGCTATTGCTGCCATCTTCGTTGTGCTGTTTGTGCTAACGATATTTTTTAAAATCAATCAAAAAAGAGCGCTTAATCAGCTCGCCGAAAATCAACTTATTCTCAAGCAAAACACCCAGTATTTAGACAATTTCCACGTTGGCATGGTTCAAGTTAATCATGCAGGCGAAATACAGTATTGCAATAAATTAGCGGCATATTATTTAGGAAATAGAGCAGAAAACTTGCAAGATAAAGGCTTGAACACGCTATTTGATCAACAATATAGTGCGCAAATTGAAAACGGAATCAAGGCTAAAATTCAATGCAAAGAGCAACTTATCGGACCGGTTAAAGATCGAAATTTAGTGCTCGAATTTGCACCACAAAAAGACAATCAACAACAGATCGCTTCAATTATATCAATTGTCGACGTTTCGGCTTCTCAGACTCAAATAGATTCCCTAAACGATGCCTTAAGCTTAAATAACCAATTATTAGATAGCACCCAAATTGGCCAATTAGAAATCGACTTGTCAGAAAAAACATTCAGCACAAATAGCGTTTTTTCCAACATGCTGACAAACACTGACAAACAGCTTAGCGGTGACATAAAACAGTTTGAACAATACGTTTCACAAGATACACAGTTTGCTTGGAATCAAGGATATAAAGATTTAGAACGAGGCCAACAGATTGATTTAGAATGTAAATTGGATGCGCATGAAGGTGATCTATTTGTCAGATTTATCGGTTTCCCGTTAGCCTTGGATGAAAAAGGTAAGGCGTTAAAAGCCCATATAACTGTCACCAATATCAGTCCGCAAGTTGTTTTGAAGCATCAACTAACCGCTAACAAACAAATTGTTAAGGGCATGCTCAGCTCCATTAGTCACCCGACTCTGCTACTAGATGAAAATAGTTTAGTGGTTGCATGTAACACAGCATTTGAATTGTTTTTTAATACTTCTGTGGACAATTTACGCAATCAACCGGCTAAACAACTATCTATTTTGCCTGCTGATATTCAAGCTATCATGCCCCAAGGTCAATCCCCCAGCATGGCATACTCTGCCAGTGTCGGCAGTGCCAAAGAAATAACTTTAGAGCTATCTTCGGGTGATAAAAAAACCTTAAAAGTGAAAATTCAATCTTTCCGAGATGAAACCGGCAACCCCGCAGGCTCCATATGTTTAATGGAAGATATTACAGAGCTGCAACACACTAAAGCGCTACTTGAACATGAGCGCCAACATTTCTCTAATATCATTGATAAAGCGCCCCTAGGCATAGCCATGATTGATGACGATGATCGCATTGTGCAGGCTAATAAAGCATTAACACAGCGCTTGGATCTGACCGAGAAAGAACTGATGAAAGGCTCGTTTTATCAACTATTTAATGATCCCAAAAACTCTGGAAAAGCCGCCAAGAAATTACATAAAAATGGCAGCCTAGAAGGATTTCATGCAGACTTAAAAGGCAAACAACAGCAACTCCATCCAAGTGAACTGAACATCGAACTGTTTGACCGCGAAAAACAGCACTTTTTGTGCTGGATATCCGACATTAGTGATGAGCAATATCAACAAGATAAATTCGAGAGTTTGTTGCTACACAGCAGCATGCCAATGGCCGTATTAACCGAAAATGGCTTCAATAAACTAAACCCTGCGGCCTGTGAGTTTTTCTCTGTGGAAGACGAAGAAGACCTATTTGGACACTACCCATACTCTAAAAAACTGAATGATAGTGAAGCTGATCTCGAAAACTTCCAGAACAAAATTGAGCAAATAAAACAAGACGGAAAAGCGTTATCAATGACCTGGCAACATAGCCGAGGTAGCAACAAACTGCCCTGTCAGGCCACATTTGTACCTATGTTTAAAGGCCAAGATTTTGATTCAATCTTGTGTATTTGGACGGATCTTAGAGCGATCAAAAAAGCCGACCAAGAACGCTTAGAAGCAATTAACTTACATCAGGCGGCCGAGCGATTAATTGTTGAGAAGCAACAGTTGTTAGAAAGCAGTCAAGACCAACTTGCCAGCAAAGTAAGGTCGTTATCAGCTACCCAATCGAAGTTAAAAGCGGCGGAAGACGATATATCCGATAAAACCTCAGAGCTAACTACTTTGCAGCAAGCACATGACAATGTCACTGCACATTTAACTCAATTGCAGCAAGACTATCAACAAAGTCGAGAATCACTGGCCAACAGTGAAAAAGCCAACCAAGATTTAGCCGATCAACTTGAACAAACCAGTAAACGAATTCATGGCTTGGAAAAACAACGAAATCAAATTGCCGATGAACTCCAGTACAGTAATAAAAAGTATAAAGATGCGCAAAAAGAGCTAGCTGAAAGTGAAAAAACCGCCAGTAATTTAGAACTTGAACGACAAGAACAACAACAAAAAATGGCAGCTTTTGAGGGGCAAATTAGTGATCTCAAGTCGTCTATTTATCAAAAAGACAAACAAATTTCAGATGTAAACGGTCAGATTAGCGCCTTGCAATCGAAGTTATCGAGCTCCAGCCAAGCCAGTGAGAAATTACGCCAACTGTTAATTAACCAACGAAAAGCCAGCGAACTAGCTGAAAAACAACGTCGCGACTTAGAACAATCCTGTTTTGTTGCACAATCTGAACTATCCAATAAAGCTCGCCACATTGATCATTTGCAACATGAAATGGACAAGTTTGAAGAAATGTCTAATCAGCAAAAAGGCGACATGGAAAAACAACAGGCATTGTTACAACAAGAGCTTGAAAATAAACAACGCCAGTTGCAAAAAACCCAAGGTATTTTAAACGAAACCAAACGCCAATCAGAACAAGATAAAGCTGAAAAACAACTTCAACAACAGCGGTTACAACAATTACAAGAAGACTTAAAAGAAGTAGAACGCCGCAGTAAACAGCAGCAACAAAAAATAGCTGAAGCCGATAAACACTGGGCTCAGCAACAGCAAAAACTGCAACAAGAGCTACACAGTAAACAACAAAAACTGCAAGAAACTCAACGTATTTTGCAGCAACAAGAGCAACAGTTCGAAGCAGAAAAATCAGCCAAAGCTCAGCAGCAAAAAGTGTTTGAAAAGTTACAACAAGAATTAGCTGAAATGGAAAGACGCAGCGAATTGCAGCAGCAACAAAAAAATGATGAAGCAGAATTAAGACTGCAAGAACAGCAACGCCAATGGCAACAAGAGCGGGAACAGCAACAGCAAAAGCTGAAACAAGCGGAACAGAACTTAAATCAAGCCAAGCAACAAACTGAGGCAGAAAAAGCACAACAACGTGAATTAATGCAGCGTTTACAATCTGAATTAGTCGATATGGAAAAACGCAGTGAACAGCAGCAAAAACAGATTATCGAAGAAGCAAATCGTCGCTGGAAAGATAAACAAGATGCGTTGCAAAAAGAACTGCAAATTAAACAACAGAAATTATTTGAAACCGAACAAGCTTTGCAACAAACCGCACGCCAAACTGAAGCAGAAAAAGAAGCTAAGCAGCAACAGCAAAAGATTTTTGAGCAGCTGCAATCTGAATTGCTAGAAATGGAGCAACGCAGCTCTGAGCAGCAACGGGAAATGCAAGAAAGTGATCAACAGTGGCAACAACGTCAAGAAGCCTTGAAAAAAGAAGTACAAGCAAAACAATCACAACTGCAGTTGACCCAGAAACAATTAGACGAAAATCAGCGCCAAACTGACAAAGAAAAACGTCAACGTCTTGAACAGCAACAGAAGCTAGATCAGTTAAAACTAGAATTATCAGACGTGGAAAACCGCGCTACTAAACAAAAAGAAATGTTGCAAGGAAGTGATGAACAGTGGCGTCAACACCATGCAGAAATCGAGCAACAGAAAAAACAATTGCAACAATCATTACTTGAAGCTGAGCGTCAAAACCAACAAATGCAGGAGAAACTGCAACAAAGTCTACAAGAATTACAACGTGCAGAATCACAGGTCAGTGATACTCAATCTGGTGAACAGAAATTGCAGTCTGAATTAGAGCAAGCAAAACGAGAAGCTCAAGAATTGCAAGACAGACTAAAACAACAGGAACAGCAGGAATTGAAGCTGCAGCAACAACTGGCTGAACAGCAAAAAGCATTGCAAAACAGCGAACAAAATGTGCAAAAAATGCAAAATGAGCAACAACAGTTGGCTACTGAATTACAGGCAATCCAAGCTGAATACGACAACACAAAAGCCAGTTTAAGCGCGCAAGATAACAATCAGTCAGAATTAAGTGAAAAATTAAAGCAGCTAGAACAAGAGTTAATTAGCAATAAGAGTCAAATTGCCAATAAAGAAACTGAGCTGCAGCAAGCACAAAAGCAACTTGAATCCAGTCAGGCCAAATTGCAAGTTAAAGAAAAAGCCCTTGTCGCAGCCCACAAAGAGGAATTGAAACAAGCGCAGGAACAACGCCCTACTCCTGAAGTTCAAGAAACCCCTGAATTTGCCAAGCTAGATATGCCAAGGGATCCTCATATTTGGTTCGATTTATTGCCATTCTTGCAAAAGAATCCACCTAAACAATCGCTGGCAATTGATCTTGGTGCGTTAATGAGTGAATTAGAAAGTGCCATGCAAAATATGGATAATGCAGTGATGGAAGACAACAACAGCGCAATACTGACACAAGCACGCAAGCTTGCACATATTGCTCGCAAAGTTAACTCTAATCCATTAGACGATGTTGCGACTCGATTAGAAGCAGACTTCCGGCAAGGACAAGTTGATAGCATTTCCATTTTCTGGCCTAGCGTAAAAGAATCCATCATGACCACGCTCAGAGTGATTTATTCCCATTTAAACAAATAAGATTCAAGAATATAGGCTTAGCATTGCAAATTTGCTAAGCCTCACTCTTGCTAATTAAACAGTGAACATGCACTATTCAAAAAATTCTTCAATTTCGTCTAAACATGCAAAATCAAATAATTTATCAATTCCCCAGCGGTCAAGTAGCCAACCGCTTTTTAAATGATGTGAATTCCGAACAACGGCCGAATATCAAAGCAAAACTTTATCGCGGCTCGTTGAAGGTACAAGTTACATATCATTACTCAGACTCAGGGTTCGACAGCACGAGCGCAGAACTAGATGATCTAGCTAGCAAGTACGAAGGTGAAGAAGTAAGTTAGTGGACAAAGTTATAGACCCTTAAACTTTGAGCTGACAGTCAGCTGCCTACCAGGTGAGGTTCTAACCTATTCATCGAAACTTTAAGATCAGATATGAACGACTACAGTTAAGCCATTTAATCAGCTAAGCGCGTTAATCTGCATCCAACGAATATCAAGTGCTTTGTTTTTTACTGTTTGTTTTCTCAGCAGCATTTTTCAGAGCCTCTAAATTCAGACAATAAACCTAAACACGCACTTAATCGATTAACTAATAATTAATCAAATTTTATTTTAAATCTTATAAATTTAACTTAATTAACATTTTTTTAGCATTAAGTGACTATTCCGGCTATTCTTAGTTAACTTAATCGTGTTAGTTTATTGGCGTTTTTCAGACTTTAATACTGAGAGTCGAAGAAGTTAATACTGAGAGTCGAAGAAGTTAATACTGGCAGTAATAAACAGCTATAAGATGAAATAGGTAGGTTTAGCGACTTATATTTGCTGAAATTTGGAGATAAACAAATGACTACGTCAAAAAACTCTTTGTCAAAGAAATGGTGGAAGGAACAAATTATTTATCAAATTTACCCTCGCAGTTTCTTTGATAGCGATGGTGATGGTATCGGTGATTTAAACGGCATTATTGAAAAACTTGATTATATCAAGAGTCTCGGCGTGACCGCTGTGTGGGTTAACCCATTTTACGCTTCTCCAAATGATGACAATGGCTATGACATAAGTGACTACCGTAAAATTATGGACGAATTTGGAGACATGAATGATTTCGATGAGATGATAAAAGGTTTTCACCAACGCGGTATCAAATTCATCATGGATCTTGTGGTAAACCATTCGAGTGATGAACATGAGTGGTTCAAGCAGTCTCGTAGTTCTCGCTACAATTTATACCGTGATTATTATCACTGGTGGCCGGCAGAAAAAGGCAAACCGAACCATAGGTTCAGCTATTTTGACGAAAAAGGCGACGCTTGGAAGTACGATCAGCAAACGGACTCGTATTACCTACATTATTTTTCAGCTAAACAGCCAGATTTAAACTGGGAAAACCCTGAACTACGCCGAGAGATATACGACATCATGCATTTTTGGGCGAAAAAAGGAGTTGATGGCTTTCGACTCGATGCATTCCAATTTATCTCTAAAGACACCACTTTCCCGGCTTTTCCTGAGGGCTATCAAGATGACGTGGTGGATGTAATAAAACACCATGGCATGGGACCCACCTTGCACAATCACATTCGTGAAATGAACCAAGAAGTGCTAAGTAAATATGAAGTATTTGCCGTAAGTGAGGGAGCAGGCAGTAGTTTTGAAGATGCCCATTCACTCGTTGACGAAGATCGCAATGAATTGCATATGGTCTATCATTTTGAAGGCGTCGAAATAGGGAATGGATTGGATGATCCTCACACTTTAGCCGATTTCAAAGAAGTCCACTCTAAGTGGGAAGAAGCATTCAAAGACAAGGGTTGGATTTCGATATTCTTAGCGAATCACGATGTCCCGCGCATGGTATCGAGATTCGGCAATGATAGTGATGAATTTAGAGCCGTATCGAGCAAAATGCTTAACACTTTCATACTGACTATGCGTGGCACCCCCTATTGCTATTTTGGTGATGAATTAGGGATGAAGAATATTTATTTTGAGGATATCAACGAGTATCAAGATATTGCCGCCATAAATGGCTATAAAAAAGCCTTGAGTGAAGGCAAAGACATGCAGAAATTCATGCAAAACCTTCGGTTTTACTCGCGGGATAATAGCCGCACGCCAATGCAATGGGATAACACTGAAAATGCTGGCTTCACCTCAGGCTCACCTTGGATATCGGTAAACAGTGACTATAAAGAGGTCAATGTTGCAAGCCAAGAGAACCGTGCTGATTCAGTATTAAATCACTTTCGAACGCTAACTAAACTTAGAACCGAGAATGACATTTTAGTATACGGCGTTTACCAACAAGTAGAGCCGGATCATCCGCATATTTATGCTTATACCAGAAGCCTTGATAACCAAACTTGGTTAGTAATACTCAGTTTTGTTGAAACTGATGCAAACTTGAAATTACCAAACAATATGCAAACTTTTGAAATTCAAGCTAACAACTATTCACAATTGAGTATCGATGATGGCTGGCTAAAATTAAAACCTTATCAGGCAGTGGTTTTATCTCAAAAAGAGTAATCTGAATTTACATAGTACTATTTAGGCTAGATGACAAACTAATGATAAAACCAAAATGGATTAATAATTAGTTTGTCGCTAAGCAAGCTTTAAAGTCGTTACAAAAACAAAATTGTAACCTTTGATATTAATTCCATGTTAATGCTTTTTGATAAGCCCTCAATTCAAGCCTTAATTAGCATCAAAAAAGCTCAAAAACTTAAATCATTTAGTGAAAAAATTTGCTCTCTTAGTATTCTGTAAACAAAAGTCATTTTTGCTACTTCAACATCTACATTTAAAATTTTTATCGTGCTAGTGCATTCCAAATTACTTTAATTTGGTTTAACGAATCTTCGCAAAAACAAGGTAATAAACTGATATTAAAAGAAAATTTTAAAAGCACCATAGAGCTTAATCTAGATAATATTAAGCTTATATATTAGTTACAAAGAGGTTATGCAAAAGAGTCAATGTGATAAAAAATAACACCAACTACAGAAATAACCTTAATCGTTTAAGAAAAATATTGATCTTATTTACATTTGATAGTACTTTTAACATTGCAGTAACAATATTGACTATAAAAAACGCACTGAGCGGGGCACACACATGAAAACGAGCACATATTTTAAACCAGCGTTATTATCAGCTGCTATCTCTGCAGCTTTGATATCAGGCCAACCACTAGCACAAGAAGCCAATGCCGTAGCAGAAGATGTAGAAGTCATCTCGGTCAGCGGGATACGCGGCTCCCTAATTCGAGCGCAAGCTGTCAAAATGGACAACTCCTCGATCGTAGAAGCTATTTCAGCAGAAGATATTGGTAAATTACCAGATTCATCAATTGCCGAATCGTTAGCTCGCTTACCAGGAATGTCTGGTGAACGTGTGGGTGGCCGAACTTCTGGTATTTCAATACGTGGATTTAAAGAAGATTTTACTGGTACATCGTTAAACGGTAGAGAGTTGATCGGGATTGGCGATAACCGCGGTGTTGAATACGATTTATATCCATCAGAGATTATGACAGGCGCTACCGTTTATAAAACCACTGATGCATCGTTGATGGTTCAAGGTATTGGCGGAACTGTAGACTTACAAACGGTACGACCTTTACAAGCTCAAGAAACATTGACAGTTACTGGCGTATACGAAATAAGTGGCCGTGAATCTGACAACCCTGAATACGACAACAAAGGTCACCGTTATTCGTTATCTTTCGTAGAGAAGTTTGCTGACGATACTATTGGTTTGGCTGTCGCCTTAGCCACAACTGAATCGCCTAACAACCAACGTAAATTTGGTGTGTGGGGCTATAATCCAGCTAACGAAGATGGTCAGATTTTACCATCAGGCCTAGATACAAATGTGCAAAGTACAGTATTAGAAAGAGATACCATTTCAGCGGTATTGCAATTCCAGCCTAATGATGACCTTGATATCGTTATTGATGCATTGGATATCAGTTTCTCTGATTCGGGTATTATTCGTGGTTTCGTTGAACCTTTTGAAGCCGCAAATGTGACGGGTTCAGGTTTCAACACTACAGGTACGCAAGTTAACGCCAACTCTGTTTTGATTAATAATCCTAAGCAAAAAGACGGCGATTTGAACGTGTATGGTTTGAACATTGAATATCACGTTAATGACAATTGGTCGGTTGAATTGGATGTGGCTCGAAGCAAATCAACTAAACGTGATTTACAAGGTGAGTCTTACTCAGGTTTAGCACGTAACGGTGCACTTGACGCCTCTGACCCTTCTTTGTTTGGTACTCGTGAATTCGTGATGAGTCAAAATGGTATCGACTTTACAAGTACTTCTGGGCTCGACGCATTCTCTGATCCAAACGCTTTGCAATTAACTGGACCTCAAGCATGGGGTGGCGGTTTAGCTAACTTAGCTGACAACTTTGATGATCATTCTGAATTGCAAGCAAATGGCCAACCATTTAGTTATGTTCAAGCTCAAGATGGTTTCTTAAATTATGCAGACTTCAAAGAAGAATTAACCACAGTGCGCTTTGAAGTGGTGGGTAATTTGGATGGTGACATCTTCCATACCCTCACAGCAGGTATTAACTACAGTGATCGTTATAAGGATAAAGACAACAAAGGTTTCTTCGCTACTGCGTCTGCCTACCCTTTATCTGATTCGATTCCTTCTAAATATTTGTACGACGGGTTAGCTGATTTAACTTGGGCTGGTCTTGGTATGGTTGTGGCTTATGACGGTTTTGCCCCTTATCAAGATGGCGAATACACCTTAAATGACGCGGGTCTACTTGAACCTGACCGTTTAGGTGATACCTATGTGGTTGAAGAAGAAGTCACTACGCTATACGCTAAAGTAGACTTTGCCACTGAACTAGGCGACTTCCCAGTTATGGGTAACGTGGGTGTTCAATACGTTCAAACAGACCAAACTTCATCTGGTTTCAACGGCATTGTAGGCTCTAACTTTGCAGTCTGTGATGACAACAATGATCAGCAAATTGATGATAGCTGCCGTGTTTCTGGTGGTGCTGATTACAGCCATGTTCTTCCAAGTGTCAATATCAGCATGGAAGTGGGCGACAATCAATTTGTTCGATTTGCAGCCAATAAAGCCATTAGTCGCGCTCGTATAGACCAAATGAAAGCCTCTAGTTTTGTGAAATTTGATCAAAACATCACGCTGATTGCAATCCCAAATACAGTTGAGGCAGTTAACCAGTACGGTTCTCCTTGGTCTAAATTTGCGGGTAACCCTGAACTACGCCCCTTAGAATCAAATAATTTTGACGTTTCTTACGAGTATTATTTTGAAGATGAAGGGTATTTATCTGCGGTTTTATTCTATAAAGACTTAGTCAATTTAACCCAAGAAAGTAGTGGTGATAGCTCACTTATTAACTTCAGAAATGATGAAACAAATAATGGCGCGGATTACTACATTCCAGGCTTCCATGATCGTCTAGCGTTATTTACTGGGCCCCATGAACCAGCAGGTGTGGTTTATAACGAAGGCGACTTAATCACGCCTCCAGACTACGGCACATACTCCTTCTTTGAAGATGGCTTAAAAGGTGACGTACAAGGTTTAGAGCTTACTGCAAACGTACCATTTGGCATGTTTAGTGATACCTTAGACGGCTTTGGTGTGGCTGCTTCAGCTATTTTCATTGATGCCGAGTTAGATGATGGATCACCTCTTGTTGGTCAATCAGACTCGACTTACTCGTTGACAGCATACTATGCAATGGGTGGTTTTGAAGTGCGCGTAGCCGGAACTGACCGTGGTGAATATTATACATACCAACGTGGTGGCTCAAACAAAATTGATACTGTTCAACGTAACGGTGTGACTTTGGTGGATGCTCAAATTAGCTATGACTTTTCTGAATCTGAGCATGACTATTTGCAAGGTCTACGGGTTTCTTTACAAGGCACAAACTTAACTGATGTAGACGATGAAATAGTTGATGCGAATGGTATTGTTACCACACGCCGTCAATTTGGACCATCGTATATGCTGAACGTTAACTATTCTTTCTACTAAACAGTTATACGCTAATATTAACTGATGAAAAGCCTCAAAGTTGAAAGACTGTTGAGGCTTTTTTACGTTTATACTGGAAAACATTATTGTAACCTGTCGCTTATTATAAAAATTAAGGAGCATGTAGATGCAAAAGCCGGTCAGAAAAGTAGTTATAGCTGGCGGAGGCACCGCGGGTTGGATGACGGCGGCCTTACTTAAAAAAGTATTGCAAGAACAGGTCGAGATTGAGTTAGTTGAATCAGAAGATATCGGTATTGTTGGCGTTGGTGAAGCAACTATTCCTCCTATTCAACTATTCAATCAATACCTTGGTGTAGATGAAAAGCAGTTTCTTCGCGAAACCAAGGCATCAATTAAGCTTGCGATTAAATTCGAAAACTGGCGAGTGCCCGGTGAAAGCTATTACCATACTTTCGGTGCCCCAGGTGCAAACATTGGATTTTGTAGTTTTCAGCATTTTTGGTTGCACGCTAAACAAGCCGGTGCAACAGCATCATTGTGGGATTACGATCTTAATTACTTAAGTTGTGAACGGGGCTTATTTAACAAAATTAATACGCAAAATCCTGTTTACGAAATGCAATATGCCTATCATTTCGATTCTGGTTTGTACGGCAAGTTTTTGCGTAAATTAGCAGAAAATTTAGGGGTAAAACGCACTGAAGGACTAATTGAACATATAGTTCAAGATAAAAATAGCGGCTTTATTACCCAGTTGCACCTCAAAGATGGCAATAAAATCAGTGGTGATTTATTTATAGATTGCACGGGGATGCGAAAACTTCTGATTGGTAAAACCTTGGGCGTAAACTTTCAAAGCTGGGAAAGTTTACTGCCTGCCGATACTGCTATCGCGATCCCAACCGAACGATTTGCAACAACATTGCCGTACACCCGCAGTATTGCCCATAAGAAGGGCTGGCAATGGCGCATTCCCCTCACCCATCGAAATGGTAATGGTATCGTCTACAGTTCTAAGTACATGTCGGACGACGAAGCCCATGACACCTTGATGAGCAACCTAGATAGCAAGCCCTTGGATGATCCAAGAAAAATCAGTTTTGAAACGGGTCGCACTGAACAACAATGGCATAAAAACGTGATTGCTATTGGCTTATCCAGTGGTTTTTTAGAACCACTGGAGTCAACGAGTATCCATTTGATTCAAGCAGCCATAGTGCGTCTACTAAAAATGTTTCCAAATAACGGAATTTCAGAGGCAATGACACATATGTATAACGCTGAGTCAAAACGGGAATTCGAAACCATCGCTGACTTTATTATTCTTCATTATCATGTGAATGAGCGAGATGACTCTGATTTTTGGAAGGACATGCGTAACATGGCGATACCTGAAAGGTTGCAAGAAAAGATTGCAGCTTTCCGTTCATCAGCAGCCATTTTTAATGACAACAACGATATTTTTAGAGATGCGTCATGGTTACAAGTGATGTTAGGGCAAGGAATACACCCACAAGACTATCATCCAGTTGCCAAAAAGTATGGAGATCATGTACTGTTAGATGTGATGCAAAAAGTGTTAGCAGAAAAGCAAAAGCCATTATCTAGCCTGCTTCCCCATGATCAATTTATTGCTCAGTTCATAGGTCAGTAAACATGCAGCCTAGTAAAAAAATTGCGATTGTTGGCGGCGGCACTGCAGGTTGGTTAGCGGCAAACCTGATGGCTAAACAGTGGCAACAAAAAAATATAGAAGTCAGCGTTATCGAGGCCCCTGATATTGCCACTATTGGTGTGGGGGAAGGTTCGACTCCGACCTTAAAACGTTTTTTTGAAATCATGGATATACCTGAGTCACAGTGGATGCCTGCATGTCATGCGACTTATAAAGTCAATATCAGGTTCGAGCACTGGAGTCCAGAATCGAATATTGAATCCTATAGCCACCCCTTTATCTCGCAACTAGATACATTTAGTGAGCGTCCGTTTTATGCCAACTGTTTTGGTCGATGAATGGGCCAGGATGTGACTACATCGGCCGATAAGTTTCTGTTCAATGGTTGGTTGGCAAAACATAATTTAAGCCCAGTTACGCCGGAAAACTTTCCATTTAAAATTGAATACGGTTATCACTTTGACTCGGCGTGCTTGGGGCGATTTTTACAACAACATGCAATGAATTTGGGAGTCCGACACCAAGCATTAAAAGTACAGAACGTAGAACTCCACCCCGATGGCAGCATTGCTCGACTTCACACCGATAAAGGTCAGGTAATTGAAGCTGATTTTTTTGTGGACTGTAGTGGTTTTAGCTCTTTACTGCTGCAAGGTGCTCTAGGGGTCAAGTTCAAGGACTTTAGCAACAACTTATTTAATGACTCTGCGCTAGTAATAGGCACTAAACCACTTGCGCAAGTGCCTGTTGAAACCGTATCCACAGCTCTTTCCAGCGGCTGGGCTTGGCGTATCCCCTTGCGCAATAGGACGGGTAATGGCTATGTTTATAGCGCCCAACATATAACAAAGAATGATGCCGAAACAGAGCTACGACAACACCTCGGTTTATTAGACACCGACATTGAATGCCGGCATTTAAAAATGCGTGTAGGTCAGGTAACTAAACACTGGAGTAAAAACTGTATCGCCATCGGACTGGCTCAAGGATTTATTGAACCGCTAGAAGCTACTGCGTTGCATTTAACACAAATATCAACTGAGATGTTTATTGATTGTTTTGAAAAAGGCCATTTTTCTAACCAGTTTCAAAATGACTACAATAATGAAATGAACGAACGTTTTGAACGAATAAGAGATTATATTGTTGCCCATTACAAACTCAATACCCGCCAAGACAGCGAATATTGGAAAGCGAATCGCAACAATATGGCATTATCTGAGTCGCTATTACAGATACTCGATACTTGGTATAAGAAAAATGATTTGAGCAAAGAACTAGCTCGCCAAGGCATAAATCAACATTTTGGTGCGATCTCTTGGCATTGTTTATTGGCCGGATACGGCGTGTTTCCACAGCTTAATCAACGCGCAACAAATAAAGCTACAGCCCCTGTGATTGATTACTTTAAAGACAATCAAATACAACAATTATTTGCAGGCTGTATCCTAAACTTTAAACCTCAGATGTAATGATATATAAATAATAACCGAGCGTTTAAAAGCCCCTGAATGCTAATCAATTTAGGGGCTTTGTATCCGTTTACTCAGAATGATTTAAACTTCGGCGTTCAGTAAGTTCTTTCTCTATACGAGTTAAAAGCGGTCTATCTATCTTGTAGAACAACATCAATAACCCTCCTAGCGCAAACAACACCGCTGGCAGTAATGTTGCCATTACCCTAATTCCTTCCAATGCATAAGCAGACACAGTTTGATTGGCGACAAAACCGACATAAGCAAGAATAAATCCCGGCAGAGCGCCACCAACAGCCGAGCCAAATTTTAAGGCAAACATAGATGCTGACACAGTTAAACCTGACGTTCTTTTACCGGTTTGCCATTCTCCAAATTCAGCGCAATCAGTAAACATAGCAAACAACAAAGTAATCACCACACCAAACGAAGTTATCCCTAAAAAGTGCAGGAACACAGCAGTCCAGAACATATCAGGTGGAATGAAATAACTCATCACTAGGAAAACTGTGTGCAATAAACACATCACTAACACAATAGTATGTTTGTTGAATAATCGAGTTAACGTGGGTGTCCATAAAGAACCGACAATTTGTCCAAAAAGACCAATTGATGAAAACAATGCCACGCGGTCAAAGATAAGGAAAATGGCTTCTCCATCATCCCCCATGTAGTATTTTACGTAGAAAATAATAGATGAGAAACGAGCCACTAATGCCACAACAAGCAAAACACAAGAGATAGCTAAAACCACCCAAGATGTATTTTTAATCAACACTTTCATATCTTTTCTAGCAGATGAGTCGTGTTTAGGTAATTTTATTCTTTCTTTTGTTACCGCAAAGGTGAACCAAAAAAGCGCAATAGATAACACAGCAAAAACACTAATGGTTAAACGAAACCCAAGTACGTCATCACCACCACCTAATAAACTGACTAACGGTGTGGCAAAAGCTGCGATTAATAAACCGCCAAGACCAGCACAAATAAAGCGGTACATGGTAGCCTTGGTTCGCTCTTCTGCGACGGGCGAAATCACGGCAAGTAGAGCCGAATAAGGTACATTCATCGCAGTAAACGCGATCATCACCCCAATGTAAGTCACGTACGCATAAATCAACTTACCAGTATCGGAAAAGTTTGGACCGAAAAATATCGCAAAACCCAACAACCCATAAGGAATAGCTCCCCACAAGAGGTATGGTCGATATTTCCCCCAGCGAGACTCTGTTCTATCGGCGATAAGTCCCATGACAGGATCGCTAACAGCATCGGTAATTTTCGAAATCAATAACATCAAGCCAACAGCAGCTGGGGCAAGACCGTAAACATCTGTGTAGTAGTAAAGTAAATATAAACCGAAGAAACCCAAATAAAAGTTTGAAGCCATATCACCGACGCCATACCCTATTTTTTCTTTAAAGCTCAATGGCGCTCTGCTTGAATCAGTAGACATGAATTCTCCAAACCGGTTTCTAGTTAATGACATTAAGACAAACTGAATAACGATGCGCATTAACGGTTGCTTTACATTTATTTAACTTAAACGATTAAGTTAAATAAATCAACAATATTTTCGAATAGGGTTGAGCTGGAAAGGGAAATACTTGGTATACCTATTTACATAGTTATTAGTGGAAGGTAATTGCCTGCTCTTTACGCTGTGGATTGAATGGGCTTTTTATCAGACGTCAGCACAAACATAGAAACAATGACAAAAAAAGGTCACAACCATTCCAATTAGTTTGTAGGCAGCGGCAAAGCCAATTTCATCGTACAAAATCTCAGTCACTATTGATAACCCACTCGCTGCAAATTGCGACATAAATTGAAAACCAACAATATAAATAGTCGCAGACAATCGTCCGTCAAAAGTCGCGGAAATATACTTAAAAATAGCAATAAGCATGATTGGCAGTTCCACGGCATGAAGTAGCTTCATAGCAGAAATAGAATAGGGATCATCGGCATACCCTGAGCCAATAATACGTATGGCCATTACTACGCCACTAAGCACTAAGCCATTTTTAGCGCCAATCTTATTCACTAAAAAAGGAGCTAAAAACATACCACCTGCTTCGAGGAACACTTGCAACGAATTTAAATAGCCGAACATTGCATTACCTTCGGCTTTTAATTTGGTTTGAGCGCTCATACCTGCAAAATCACCCAATACCCGAGAAACGGTTTTAATTGACACATTTGCTTTTGCTGCAACATCTTTAATTGAAGACATAAAAACCCTGTTGATTAGCCAACGGTTGGCAAACCGAAGTGCTAACTTGCCAACATTAAGTTGACATTTATTTCAAACTCGCCATCATTATGACCATCGATAGACATTCCCTCGAGTGTTTTTTAATTCTTCTAGAGGTGCATATGCAGCAGTTAGATAACCAAAACCGTCCAAGTACGAATCGTACTTGGACGCCTCATTATCACTTTTTTAAACAGGGTTTTTGGATCAACGATCCTAACGGATTATTTTATTTGGACGGTAAATACCATTTATTTTTCCAACTCAATCCTGATGACGTGGTTTGGGGGAATATGCACTGGGGCTACGCGACTTCAGAGGATTTGATTCATTGGCAACATCAACCCATTGCGCTTCATGCCGAGCCAGAAGGCTTAGGTTATATTTTTTCTGGTGGCGCTGTAGTGGATATAAATAATACCGCAGGTTTTGCCAGCTCGGATTATCCTGCGGTAATCGCGACATTTACACATCATTCAGAAAATGAAGTGCAAGTTCAAAGCATTGCATATTCAGTTGATGGCGGAAAAAGTTTCACTAAGTATGCGCATAATCCGGTTATTCCAAACCCTGGCTTAAAAGATTTTAGAGATCCAAAAGTTGTCTGGTACGCAGAAAAAAAATACTGGGTAAAAGCCGTGGTTGCGGGTCAATGTGTCTATTTTTATCAGTCCAACGATCTTAAAAGTTGGCACAAACTCTCCGAATTTGGACATAACCACGGAGCTCATGGTGGCGTATGGGAATGCCCGGATCTGTTTCCATTAATTTGTAGCGAAACTGGAATCGAGCGTTGGGTTTTATTAATTAGCATTAATCCTGGTGGCCCCAATGGTGGCTCAGCCACACAATATTTCATTGGCGACTTCGATGGTGTTGAATTTACCCCTCAAGACTCTCTACCTACAAATAGCCCAACCCATTGGTTAGACTATGGCACTGACTGTTATGCCGGTATTACTTGGGACAATACCCCAGAGATATTGAAAAGTCGGACTTACATCGCTTGGATGAGTAACTGGGATTATGCGCGAGACACGCCCGATAATACGTGGCGAGGCGCGATGACCTTGCCACGAAAAATCAGCTTAGTGAAAAACCAATCCGGTTACCAACTCGCGACCCCGCCCGCGATTGAATTCAATGCTGAAAATTCATTAAGTACAATCGAAGTGCTTAGGCAACAGCCGTTAAACATACCCGAAGCATACAAGCTATCCTTTACTCTTAGCTCACAGAGCCGTAAAACCGTTCTGCAATGGCAAAGTGCGAATAAAGAAACCTTTGTTTTGACACTCGATTTTGCAAACAAACGAATTTTGGCGGATAGAACTCACAGTGGCTTTGCTGAAAAAGGATTTGATTCAATCGTTGAAATGCCTATTGATGTTCTGCAGCACCAACTTGTTGAAATTGAAATTTACGCAGACACTTGTTCGTTCGAACTATTTTTCAATGGTGCTCGGCAATGTATTACTATGCTGACCTTCCCTACTGCGCCGTTTAGCGAACTTTGTATTGCCCACGATAGTGAAGAAAATAAAATTGAAAAAGTTAAGTTAAGCACTTTTGCTATAACTACAGTTTGATTTAATTTGCAGCCTCAAGGGATTGAAGAGGTTGGCAGCGGGTAGAACACTCAAAAACAAAAGGTCGCAAGAAGCGACCTTTTACAACTGCAATTACGTAAAAAACATAAGCTTACTACTTCTCCATTTTAGACATGTCATCTAACGGTTTAGGCATTACATTTGAATAAATCTGTATATACTTGATGATGCTAGTACCGACTCGCGACAAAGCTTATTCCTCTTTTTAAGACAGCCACAAACTAGACTAGCACTTTGACACTATCAACTAAGCTATAGGTATAAGGTTCATAAGGAAGAACAATGCCCTTAGCAAGGAAGCGTCAAATCTGTTTGACAGATACACCCTACTACCACTGCGTTTCTCGCTGTGTACGCCGTGCT